>NZ_RHJQ01000014.1:0-219512 GCF_004211995.1 Escherichia sp. E14S1 | reverse complement strand
CCTTGCGCCGTTCGTGGCGCCAGATATCGTCTGGGACTTCCGCCTGCCGCGCGTGAAATCGATCAGTGCTTCAGGCCATAAATTCGGTCTGGCTCCGCTGGGCTGCGGCTGGGTTATCTGGCGTGATGAAGAAGCGCTGCCGAAAGAACTGGTATTCAACGTTGACTATCTCGGCGGTCAGATTGGTACTTTCGCCATCAACTTCTCCCGTCCGGCAGGTCAGGTGATTGCGCAGTACTATGAATTCCTGCGCCTCGGTCGTGAAGGCTATACCAAAGTACAGAACGCCTCTTACCAGGTTGCTGCTTATCTGGCGGATGAAATCGCCAAACTGGGGCCGTATGAGTTCATCTGTACGGGGCGCCCAGATGAAGGTATCCCGGCGGTGTGCTTCAAACTGAAAGACGGGGAAAATCCAGGATATACCCTGTATGACCTTTCCGAACGTCTGCGTCTGCGCGGCTGGCAGGTTCCGGCATTTACCCTCGGCGGTGAAGCCACCGACATCGTGGTAATGCGCATTATGTGCCGCCGTGGCTTCGAAATGGACTTCGCTGAACTGTTACTGGAAGACTACAAAGCCTCCCTGAAATACCTCAGCGATCACCCGAAACTGCAGGGCATTGCCCAGCAGAACAGCTTTAAACATACCTGATAACCGAATGTCACCTGCATGCCAGGAGCATGCGGGTGTAATTCATTCACGGTAAAGAAATATATCCTATAAATAAGAGTAGTGGCGTAATGATCAGGATGCTAATTCTGATCATTTTTTTGTTTTTTGGGAAATTCATATAATTGAATAATTTGCAATGTAAATTAAATATTGTACAAATTACAATAGGATGCATCAGCTATTATTCATATCCGTTATTATTGCTTGTTTTTGCTCTAATAGATTGAAAAATAAGTGACCTGGAACAATGCTTCTAACCACTTAGGATGCTATTATTTTTTTTCGTTTAAGCTTTGTTTAAATCGCGATTTGACTTAGGGTGTTGGCGTGCTACATTAAATACAATAATATGTTTCTGTTATAGTGTATTAATGATGCAATCACTACATGGAACTTGTTTAATTGCGTACGCAAAGCATAAATATATTCTTACCATGCAGAATGGTGAATATCGCTGTTTTAACGGTGGTGATTTGGTTTTTGCGGATGCAAACCAGATTTTAGTTGATAACTGTGCAGAGAACGTCGTCTTTGTCACGAAGGAAACACTTTCATTATTTCTCCCAATGCTCAAGGAGGAGGCATTAACTCTTCATGCCTGTAAAAAAGTACCTTCGTTAATCGTGCATCACTGTACCCGAGATATCCCCGTTTTTCAGGAAGTTGTACAGCTTTCACAGAGTAAAAATCTCCGCTATGGTGAGATTTTACGTAACAGGGCATTAATATTCGCAATATTGTCGGTTTTTCTTGAAGATGAACAGTTTATAGCGCTACTCATGAATATCCTACAGCCCAATATGCGAACTCGGGTTTGTACGGTCATTAACCGTAATATTGCTCATGAATGGTCATTGGCGAAAATAGCCAGCGAGTTATTGATGAGTCCAAGTTTGTTAAAGAAAAAATTGCGTGAAGAAGAGACGTCTTATTCGCAACTGCTTACCGAATGTAGAATGCGACGCGCGTTACAATTCATTGTAATACATGGCTTTTCTATAAAGCGAGTGGCCGTGTTGTGTGGCTATAACAGTGTGTCGTATTTTATTTATGTTTTTCGCAATTATTATGGCATGACACCGACTGAGTATCATGAACGAATAGCTGAAAGAGGGGGTGATAACCCTCTGATGATGGACACTTGTTTAGCAGGAAAGTGTTGTCACCCTGAAAGGATAGTAAGGTTATAATTGCTTTTTGAAGATAAAAAAAACCCGGCATAGGGGACCGGGAAGAGGATAGTCTGCCGTCTCCAGACTAATAAGCCGTTATAACACTCCATGTTGGCACGGGAAACTTTGTGCTCTCAGTGGGTTAAATATAACTTTTGCTGGAGATAAGATCAGCCAATTTTTTATAAACATAAGCTATACACAAATTTAAGATATATCACGCATGCATTTACTTTTTATGGCTTAACTGATATATGCGCTTATGTATGTGATTACTTTTTGGTCCTACCAATTTTGGCAGTTTTGGATTTTTACAGGAGTCATACATCATTTCATTTGTATACTGAAATTGTAATGGTTGTAGTAATGGAATATAAGGGCTTGTCATGACACACGTTTGCTCAGTGATCCTCACCCGCCGTTCATTTGATATTTATCATGAGCAGCAAAAACTCTATTTGCAAAAAGAGAGTATTCTTTTGATGGATAAATATATGGTGGAGAATTTTCCTTTTGATGAATCCCATGCCCGTAGACTAGATATCGATGAAAGGATCATTAGCCATTATTTGCACAATGTCCGTCTTTCGGGTCGGTGTTTAGGGCTGCATGGTAAAAAACGGTTGCTAGTTAACCCAACACCACCAATGCCGCTGGTCACTGCGATATTTGATAGTTTTGCTCAAGAAGATATTGCGTCCAGAACATTAAGTAATATGCTTTACTTTTCCTGTCTTTCGATGTTTTCACGAAATAAAGAACTTATTCCCTTCCTTTTTAATAGCATTAGTACTGTTTCAGGTAAAGTTGAACGCATTATTAGCTGTGATATAGCCAAACGTTGGTATCTGCGTGATATCGCCGAAAAAATGTATACCAGTGAAAGCCTAATCAAGAAAAAATTGCAGGATGAAAATACCTGCTTCAGTAAAATATTGTTGGCCTCGCGAATGTCGATGGCCAGACGATTACTCGAGTTACGACAAATCCCGCTGCCGATGGTCGCAGAAAAATGTGGCTATAGCAGTACGTCGTACTTTATTAATACTTTCCGCCAGTACTATGGCGTAACACCGCACCAGTTTGCGCAACAATCAACTGGGACCTTTAACTGACAGGATTTCTCATTCGAAAGTCGGTCAGGATCTCCCTCACACTTCATGTGAAAATCTTTCCTCATTAACTCTGCCGGGTCACCGGCAAGTTTGCTTTCGCAGTTTGCAAAACACTAAACGTATTTTCAGGAGGAAAAGACGCGGCATGTTCAGGATTATTAAGTTTGCAATTCATACAATTACGGGAATTCTGGTCAGTGTCGTGTTGTTTAAATTGATAACCAACGGTTGGAGCGGGTTCTACTTTCAATGCTGTTTACTGAGTCTGATGTTCCTGGCAGTAAGCTGGCTGTTGAGTGGCGAGTGGTTAGCGGGAAAGAGTAAGGCTGAACCCTCACGTTCAACCTTACTCTCGTTTACGCGTTACGCTTTTTTAAAGCGGGCAAAGAGATGTTCCACCACAACGAAAAAGACCGGAACGAAGTAAATCGCCAGCACCGTTGCTGCAAACATCCCCCCCATAACGCCTGTACCTACTGCGTTTTGCGCACCGGAGCCTGCGCCATGACTGATAACCAGCGGCAGTACGCCGAGAATAAAGGCCAGAGAGGTCATCAGGATTGGGCGTAAGCGCATCCGTGCCGCTTCGATAATCGCTTCCATCGGTGTCTTCCCTTCTTTTTGCATCATCTCAACCGCAAACTCGACAATCAGGATGGCGTTCTTGGCGGAAAGCCCAATGGTGGTCAGCAGACCAACCTGGAAGTAGACGTCATTGCTTAACCCGCGCAGATCTGTAGCCAGTAACGCGCCAATTACCCCAAGCGGTACGACCAGCATTACCGAGAATGGAATCGACCAGCTTTCATAAAGTGCGGCGAGGGCAAGGAACACCACGACCAGCGAGATGGCATATAGTGCCGGGGCCTGGTTGGAAGATAACGCTTCCTGATATGACAGTCCGGTCCATGAATAGCCAACGCCAGTCGGAAGTTTTGCGACCAGATCCGCCATAAATTTCATTGCGTCACCCGTACTTTTTCCTGCCGTCGCTTCACCTAAAATCTCCATTGCTGGAATACCGTTGTAGCGTTCCAGACGTGGTGAGCCGTAGGTCCATTCTGTTGAAGAATAAGCAGAAAGCGGCGCCATCGTGCCGGAGGCGTTGCGCACATACCATTGGTTTATATTATCTGGCAGCATGCGGAACGGTGTTCCCGCCTGGACATACACTTTTTTCACTCGTCCCTGGTTAAGGAAGTCGTTCACGTAGCTACTACCGAAAGCGGTGGAAATGGTCTGGTTGATATCGGACAACTCCACGCCCATCGCCTCAGCTTTCGCAGCGTTGACGTTGACTTTGAACATCGGTGTATCTTCCAGGCCGTTCGGGCGTACCCCGGTGACCTGGTCAGGGGATTGTGCTGCCAGAGACAGCAACTCATTTCTCGCCTGGGTCAGCTTTTCATGTCCCAGGTTACCGTTGTCCAGTAGTTCCATATCAAAACCTGACGCTGTCCCCAGTTCTGCTACCGCCGGTAAGTTGAACGGGAAAATAACTGCTTTATTGATGCGGCTAAGAGCCACCATCGCCCGCTGAATAATCGCGGTCACCGAATTTTCTTCGCCGACGCGTTCAGACCACGGCTTCAGGCTGATAAACGCCAGACCGTTGTTTTGCCCCTGGCCGCTGAAACCAAAGCCGCCAACGGTAAACACCGACTGAACATTATTTTTCTCTTTTGTCAGATAGTAATCGGTCACCTGCTGCAGCACTTTAGTGGTGTTAACCATCGTGGAACCTGATGGTAGCTGTGCAGTGGTCATAAAGACCCCCTGATCCTCTTCTGGCAAGAAGGAGGTCGGTGTACGCAGAAACAGCACCGCCATCCCGGCACAAATCAGCAGGTAAACCACCATATAACGACCCGTGCAGCGCAGCAGTGAGCGGGTACTGTCGGTATAGTGTTGAGTTGATTTTTCAAACAGATGGTTAAATCGCACAAACAACGCATTCTGTTTGTGACCGCCTTCTGGAACGGCTTTCAAAATGGTGGCGCAAAGGGCAGGCGTTAGACTCATCGCCACAAACACCGAAAGCAACATGGAGGAGATCAGCGTAATGGAGAACTGACGGTAAATTTCCCCGGTCGCGCCGCTCATAAAGGCCATTGGCATAAACACCGCGGAAAGCACAACGGCAATCCCGACCAGCGCACGTTGGATTTGCCCCATTGATTTATGCGTCGCTTCCTTCGGCGGCAGCTTATCTTCTGCTATCACGCGTTCGACGTTTTCTACCACCACGATGGCGTCATCCACCAACAACCCTATAGCTAACACCATCCCGAACATGGTGAGGGTGTTGATGGTAAAACCGACAGCCGACAAAATCGCGAACGTGCCGAGAATAACGACCGGTACGGCAATAGTCGGGATGATCGTAGCGCGAATGTTTTGTAAAAACAGATACATGACCAGGAAGACGAGGATGATGGCCTCAACCAGCGTTTTGAAAACTTCCTGGATTGAAATTTTAATAAATGGTGTCGTGTCGTAAGGATAAACCGTCTTCAGGCTGGCGGGGAAATAGGCCGATAAACGGTTGAGCTCCTCTTTTACCGCCCGGGAGGTATCGAGCGCGTTTGCTCCTGTAGCCAGTTTGATAGCGATCCCGGCGGCAGGTTTGCCGTTATAGCGCGCCACGGTGGAGTAATCTTCCGCTCCCAGCTCGACGCGGGCAACGTCGCGCAGCAGCACTTGTGAACCATCTTGCTGAACTTTCAGCAGGATTTTGCCAAATTCTTCCGGTGTTTGCAGACGTGTCTGCACAATGATCGAGGCGTTCAGTTGTTGGTCTGCCGCCTGTGGCATTCCGCCCAGTTGACCGCCGGAAATCTGGTTGTTCTGTACCTTGATTTGGGAAATAACATCGGCAGGAACAAGGTTGTATTTATTGAGTTTTTGCGGGTCCAGCCAGATACGCATGGCGTACTCTGAACCAAAGAGCTGCACGCTACCGACACCTGCGGTACGACTTAATGGGTCTTTAATATTAGAAGCCACATAGTCCGCAATGTCGTACTGGTTGAGGCTGCCGTTTTCAGAGATAAACGCTGCCACCATCAGGATATTGCTGCTCGACTTATTGACGCTAATCCCTTGTTGCTGTACTGCTTCGGGGAGTGATGGCATAGCAAGTTGCAGTTTATTCTGCACCTGAACCTGCGCAATATCGGGCGACGTTCCTGTCTCAAAGGTCAGTGTGATGGAGGCATTACCCGCCGCATCACTGGTTGATGACATATACATTAAGCCATCAAGTCCATTCATATTTTGCTCAATCACCTGAGTGACTGAATCTTCTACCGTTTGCGCATCAGCACCCGGATAGGTGGCGCTAACGGTGATGGTCGGTGGTGCAATCTGCGGATATTGCGCCACCGGTAAGTTCATGATCGCCAGCCCGCCTGCGAGCATCAAAATAATGGCAAGTACCCAGGCAAAAACCGGGCGATCAATAAAATAGTTAGCCATGAAAGTCCCCTTAAGCCTGCAACGTTATTGTTTCGATTCGGTGCTGGCGTTTTCCTGGCTGGAGGAAATTGCGCGTGCTTTGATACCTGGGCGAATGCGTTGCAAACCGGAAACGATCACCCGATCGCCAGCTTGCAAGCCAGAGGTAACAACCCACTGGTTGCCGATGGCTTTGGTAGCGTCAATTTCGCGTAACTGCACGACATCATCTTTATCAAGAATGAGCGCCGTTGCTTTGCCCTGAGCGTTATGGGTAACGCCTTCCTGCGGCACCAGTAACACATTCTGGCGACTACCTTCATCCACTAATGCTGTGACGTACATGCCTGGCAGTAAGTCACCATTTGGATTGGGGAAAATCGCGCGCAACGTGACCGAGCCAGTAGTTTCATCCACCGTCGGGTCAGAGAATTTCAGCGTACCGCTCTGGCTGTAACGTTTGCCATTTTCCAGATTGAGCTGTACTGGCGTACTGCCCTGAACCTGTTTGATTTGCCCACTGGCGACCTCTTCTTTCATGCGCAAAAAATCTTGTACCGACTGCGTGAGATCGACATAAATCGGGTCCAGACGCTGCACTGTAACCAGCGAATCTGCCTGATTAGCAGTAACGAGTGCGCCGACGGTCACTGATGATTTCCCACTGACGCCCGTAATGGGCGAGGTGACATTTGCGTATTGCAGATTGATCGTCGCCTGCTCAACAGCCGCTTTAGCAACGGTGACATTGGCTTCAGCCTCATTCAGCTGGGTGCGCGCGGTGTCGTAATCCTGACGGCTGACGTAGTTGGTTTTTAGCAACGATGCCTGGCGATTAAAGGTAATGCGGGCATTGCTGGCGGTAGAGAGGGCTTTCGCCAGCGAACCTTTGGCTGAGTTCAGCTCTGCCTGCAAG
Source organism: Escherichia sp. E14S1 (assembly GCF_004211995.1). Classification (NCBI taxonomy): domain Bacteria; kingdom Pseudomonadati; phylum Pseudomonadota; class Gammaproteobacteria; order Enterobacterales; family Enterobacteriaceae; genus Escherichia; species Escherichia sp. E14S1. Next base: position 212,177 of record NZ_RHJQ01000014.1, on the reverse strand, counting down.
GGCGCAGGGTCAATCTGATACAACGAATCGCCCTGGTTAACTTTATCGCCTTCGATAAAATTGCGCTTAATGATGATGCCACCCACCTGCGGGCGAATCTCAGCAACTTCATAAGGAACAGTTCTGCCGGGCAATTCGCTCATGACATTGATTGAGCCGGGGGAGAGCGTCACCACGCCCACTTCTGGCGTCATGGCGGCAGCATTTTGCGCTGATTTGTCGTCGCATGCGGTGAGTATTACGCCGCAGAATAACAACGGTATTAACAGTTTTCTTTTTCTGTTCATTTTATTCCCTGAAAATTCGTGAAAAATTACGGATTTTTTGAATGTGTGCGGGGAGAGGCATGAGGGATTTACAGACCTGCGGCATAGTGCAAGCCATGGGGATGTATGCCTGTGATGGCGCATGCAGGCCGAGTGACCAATGTGGCGATTTAGATGGCAAAAAAAATGTTGCCGTTCTGCTGACAGTCTCTGCCTGCGTCCGGGCAACGAATGTTTCTACTGGTGGATACATAAACCAGGGGAATAAGTTCGTTTTTGCTTCTCCTTTGGTTATCACCGGGAGTAATGGAGTCAGCATTTGCATCCCTCGTCATGCCAGCCGTCAATTTCAGGCACTTATCGCTGGGCCACATCAACGCCTTCTTAAAAATAAGAAGAGATCCCCAGAGTCACGATGTCGCTCATACGTCTAAGTTTCAGCTTGTACATAATATTGAATTTCTGGATCTTTAATGTCTGCTGCGAAATTTTCAGTGTTGACGTGATATTACTTTCATTTTTGTTCTTCAGGATTAATTGCATAATTTTGAATTGATTATGCGAGAAACATAATTGAGAATTCTTATGAGGCAAGTGTTTTCCATAAGTAATATCAATCAGATTTTTAATGCTTTCTTTACGGCTGATAAAAAAGATAGGCGACTGACTTTTAAGTTTGCTGATGTGGTAAGGTGCCAGAACAATGATTCTTTCAGCATCTAACTTCTCAAGAAACTTAATCGCTTCTTCATCAAGGATATGATTATGATAGGTATCAATGATCACCTTGAATGGTTTGTTACCTATGCTTTTTATCTCTGACAGGGAATTGATTTTTATCATTTCGTGATTATCTTTCAACTGCAAAAAGCCCTGTAAAAGAAAAGAATCCTTCGTCATGAGAAAAATCATAACTTGCTCCTTAGCCGTTATTGTTTCGAACATGTCATCCTTTTCATTATTTACATCCATGTCCGAATTCGTTGTTCAATATAGTAAACGCCTATAAGAACGTTGCCCTTCGTGAACTAATACGTCTATTAACACTAATCAAAACTTGAGATTTATCCATCACGCACTCCATATATTGATCCTAGGTAATATTCCTGGTTGTTATAAATTTGTTAGTGCTAACATGAAATTAACAACTCCCATATTTTTACCAAGAATAAGTTATCAATTTAAAGTTTGTGATTTCTGAATGATAAAACTAAAATAAAAAAGTAATCCGATTTAAATATCGAGTCTCCTTGTTTCTACTTAAGCTGGCAATTGGATTTGCCAGCTTTCTTTTTAATTTTTTGGGAAAATTAACATCAACTGCATTAATTACCTTCTTATTGAGCCAATGCTTGCCAAATCTTGATTTCATTTTCCCACAGCACTTTTAAACATTAAACCTGACTACAGAAAATATCAGCCATGATAATGTTTGAAATGGCTAATTTGCTGTGAAATTTATAAAACCATAAAGGTTTCAGCGAGTTGTTTAATGAGTCGCACGGTAATTATTTCAACGATGGTTTATGTTTTGCCATGGTGGCGATATGAAGCGGGAGTGTTATATGCCTCATAGTCACCATAAGTGATTATGAGGCGGTGTGGGAAATACTGTGCCGACGGTCTGATATTGATTATTTTTTAACGAATAAACTAGCGAAGCTAAACAAGCTGGCAGCGCTGAATATTAGTTCTATCCCCACCAGTGTAGAAACTAGTGTTACAGAAACCATTGGCGTTGCACCCAGGAATATCCATGCAATGATGATATCCAGGATACCAATGACTAGTTGTAGCCAGCTGCCTTTCATTGAACGCTGGCGATACCAGCTCATCAAGCGAATAACCCCAGCGACACAAAACAAGCCAGCGATAAACGCCGCAATAGCAAAAATTCCCAGTTCTGGTGCGCGGATGAAGAAATAGCCGATCAACAAATAGGCGACAGCGACAAGGAAGCCGGATAATACAGGCCAGAAATTATGACTCCGGTTGCTGAATAAACCGACAATAAGCGCAATGCCTGAGCAGATTAATAATGCGCCAACGACTGTGCTAAGGATATCGCCAGAGACAAACGGGAAGCTTATACACAGTAAACCGACAATAAACAGTAGCACAGCAATAAACTGGATTGCTCTCCGATGCCTCTTAAGCATATCCAGATCAAATTTCAAAATTGTTGCCTTATCTATATATAACATAGAACCACCCTATAAATTTAAGAAGAAAAATCCCTACTATCAATCTATGCCAAAAATGCATCCAGGAATGCATGTGATTTAATAAAAATTTCCTAATTAATGTGTCCAACACCCATGTAACTTGTTGTATTTAAATAAAAATATCTGATTTTGATATTTTATCTCAACATGACATACCCAAAAAACCAGGTTATAACCTCAATGTCGAAATTGATTCGTGACGGCTCTTTCACTTTATAGTTGAGGATATTACGATGAAAAAAGTATTAGGTGTAATTCTTGGTGGCCTGCTTCTTCTGCCAGTTGTGAGCAATGCCGCGGATGCACAAAAAGCAGCTGACAATAAAAAACCTGTCAACTCCTGGACCTGTGAAGATTTCCTGGCTGTGGACGAATCCTTCCAGCCGACTGCAGTCGGTTTTGCTGAAGCACTGAATAACAAAGATAAACCAGAAGATGCGGTTATGGATGTTCAGGGCATTGCAACCGTAACCCCAGCTATCGTTCAGGCTTGTACTCAGGATAAACAAGCCAGCTTTAAAGATAAAGTTAAAGGCGAATGGGACAAGATTAAGAAAGATATGTAATTCATGGAATGCGTTGCATCGTATTTCCTTGAATATTGAACAGGCAGGAATACCTCGCGTTAAAAGCAGATAATCCTCCTGTTCATATATACTTTATTTGTTGAATGGGTTGTAAAATGAATATTTCATCTCTACGTAAAGCCATGATTTTCGTTGGCGCTGTAGCGGCACTTTCACTGGTTAATGCACAATCTGCACTGGCTGCTAATGAATCTGCTAAAGATATGACTTGTCAGGAATTTATTGACCTGAATCCAAAAGCGATGACACCGGTTGCATGGTGGATGCTGCATGAGGAAACGGTTTACAAAGGTGGTGATACTGTAACCTTAAATGAAACTGATCTGACTCAGATTCCTAAAGTGATTGAATATTGTAAGAAAAATCCGCAGAAAAATTTGTATACCTTCAAAGATAAATTGGCAAATGTCCTGCCGAATTAACAGGAATAAAGCAAAAAGGAGTAGCAAGTTGAGCCATCTTGCTGCTCCTTTTTGCATTTTTATATGACTGCAGAATTTATTGTTCGTCTAATCCTGGCTGCTATTGCCTGTGGTGCTATTGGCATGGAAAGGCAAATCCGCGGCAAAGGGGCAGGGCTTCGTACACATGTCTTAATCGGTATGGGTAGCGCCCTGTTTATGATTGTGTCGAAATATGGTTTCGCTGATGTGCTGGCGCTGGATCACGTCGGGCTTGATCCCAGCCGTATTGCCGCTCAGGTTGTCACTGGCGTCGGTTTTATAGGCGCGGGTAATATCCTCGTTCGTAATCAAAATATTGTCGGCCTCACCACCGCTGCGGATATCTGGGTAACAGCTGCAATCGGTATGGTGATTGGTAGCGGCATGTATGAGCTGGGGATTTACGGTTCTGTAATGACCTTGTTGGTACTGGAAGTCTTCCATCAATTAACTTTCCGGCTGATGAACAAGAATTACCATTTACAGCTGACGTTGGTGAACGGTAATACGCTGTCGATGCTCGACTGGTTTAAACAACAAAAAATAAAAACTGATTTAGTTTCGTTGCAAGAAAATGAAGATCATGACGTGGTTGCTATTGATATTCAGCTTCATGCGGCGACGTCGATTGAAGACTTATTAAAGTCGCTAAAAGACATGACGGGTGTGAAAGGTGTTTCAATCAGCTAATGTGAATATTAATGATATCGACGGGAGTACACCCGGTACTCCCGTCGTATTTAACTATCGAGGACAATCAGCGGAGAATGATTGGCAGGGGCGTTTAATACAGTAATATCCGCGCCGTAGAGCATAGTCAGCGCCTGCTGTGTCAACACGTCCTGCGGTTTACCATTGGCGATAACCTTTCCTTTTTGCATCAATACAACACGGTCGGCATAGCGGGCGGCAAGATTAAGATCGTGCAATACACAGCAGACGTTGAATTGCCGTTCGCGAACTAACTGACGTAATAAACGAAACAGATGCTGCTGATGGTGAATATCCAGCGCCGACGTTGGTTCATCAAGAAATAACCATTTCGGCGAGGGTATTGCTTCCCAAAGTTGTACCAGCAGGCGCGCTAATTGCACACGCTGTTGTTCACCGCCGGATAATTGCCGATAGTCGCGGTTTGCTAACGCCTGACAGTCGCATAGCGCCATTATCTGTGCCGTTTCATCCCCCTGATTACCGGTACGATGCGGATGGCGCCCCATCTGGATTACTTCTTGTACACTGAATGGGAACGCCATATGGCTATTCTGACGCATCACGGCCCGGTGTTTCGCCAGTTCGGTAATTGACCATTCATTTAATGGCTTATTGAATAACCGGCATTCGCCGCTATCAGGTTGAAGATAGCCGGTGAGCTGGCGAAGCAACGTGGATTTTCCCGCACCATTAGGACCGAGAATGGCAACAATTTCCCCGCCGGGAAAAGTCAGCGAGACATTGTCAGTCAGGCGTCGCCCATGAAGGCTATAAACCAGGTTCCGGGCGCTAATCATGCGATCCTCCGGTTGCGCAGAATCAACCACATGAAATACGGGCCGCCAAGCAGGCTGGTTAGTAATCCGACAGGCATTTCTGCTGGCTGTACCAGTGTGCGGGCAAGCGTGTCTGCCATCAGTAATAAGCAGGATCCGGCAAGGGCAGAGCAAGGAATTAGCCAGCGATGATTTGCTCCGGTAGTCATGCGAATCAGATGCGGGATCACCAGGCCAATAAAGCCGATAATGCCGCTTACCGATACGGCAGCGCCAACGAGCAGTGAGCTAATCAACAGTAATTGTTGGCGTTTACGCTTTACGTTCACGCCGAGGTAATGGGCTTCTTCATCACCAAGTTGCAGCAAATTCAGCGTTCCGGCGAGACACGTTGTTGCCATAATGGCGGGCAGAATGAAGGAGCTGGCAACCAATAACGTTGGCCATTGCGCCTGACCGAGATTGCCCATCATCCACAACGTGAGTTGTCGTAATTGCTGCTCATCGCCTATATAGCTCAGTATGCCGATTGCTGCGCCGCATAGGGCATTGATGGCGATACCGGCGAGTAACAATTGCATCATGCTGCCATCGCGATGGCGCTGCGTGATGAGAAAAATGATGGTGCAGACCACTAAACTTCCGGCGATGGCAAACACCATTTGCTCATAGAGCACCAGCACCACGGGGAAGGAAAAGGGCAGCACAATAGCAACGCCAACCATTAATGCCGAACCGCTACTGACGCCGAGTAATCCTGGGTCAGCCATGGGGTTGCGGAAAAGCCCCTGCATAATCACCCCGGCGGTTGCCAACGCGGCGCCTACCAGCACGGCCAGTAAAACGCGCGGCAGGCGAATATTTAGCCAGATATCGCGGTATTCCTCATCAAGAAGGGCGCTAAAGCTGATTTTTAACGCGCCCTGACTGGCACCGAACAGCACCAGGGCAAGCAATAATAGTGATAGCCCCATAAAGACACTGGCGGATGAAAATGAATCCTTGAGCACGCAAAACTCCGTTATGACGTTGCGGCGCGGAGAGTCTGCGCCGCATGGGATTACGCCGGTTTCAGGTCAGGTTCAATCAGACTGTAGATCTGCTTGTTGAGTGCTGGCGCGTTTGCCAGTTCATGAATGTGTGCGGCGACATCGGCACGGCGGACAAAACCATGACACTCCTGATTTTGTATCCGTTGTGCTTTGCCTGTTGCTGCGCCGTCAAGCAGACCGCCAGGGCGGAGAATGGCGTAGTCTAGCTGGCTGGTTTGCAGCCAGCTTTCCGCCAGTGTCTTTTCGCGCACCGCCTGACCAAACGCGGCTTTTGCCCGATCCGATAAAAACGGCCAACTATCGGCGCATCCCAAAGAAGTCACCAGAATCATGCGACTGATGCCTGCCTTTTCGGCCTCATCAATCACCGTTCTGTGGGCCAGATAATCCTGTGCGCCGCCCATTGTTGAGATGATAAGTGCTTGCGGACCAGCCGCGCGGCAGGCGGCTGCGACTACGCTGGCGTCACAAGCGTCGCCAGTAAAAGCCTGCACACCTTGTTGCGTCAGTTGAGCCGCAGCGTCTGCACGGCGAACGACAGCGACGACCGGACGTTGTTCCGCCAGCGCCAGTTCAAGCGTTCTGGCGCCCACACCTTTTCCGCCCGCGCCAAAGAGTAGCCACGGTGTCATCAGGCGTGTTCCTTTAACGATGCTGCCAGAGCATGGAAGGCGTTGACCTGTTCACTCAGGAGCTGACGATGGTCATCCCTGCCGAGGAAGATTTTCAGCATGGCGCTGCCTTCTTTGTTGAAAAAGAGAATGGATGCGGTGTCCATGCCCATAAATTTACGTTCGATTAAGGCAATATGCGTGCAGTTTTCTGCTTTGATATGCCCGGACATGCCGTGCTTTCCACGCAGATTGAAATAGCCGTGGCGGTGGAAACCCGAAGGCAGTTCGCCGCTAAATTCGAGGATCACATCGGCAGTATGCACCAGCGTGGTGACGTTGCCCCATTCGCAGACGGTATCCCAGACAGTATCGAATTTATCGCCTGAGACAACTGTCGGAGAGGGCAGATTTTTCACTACCTCCAGCAGCGTGGTGTTGTATTGTTCGGCGATCGCCTCCAGCGTACCGTCTGGCTCCGTTTTCAAAAATTCCTGTAACGAGACATGGCTCATAAATCACTCCTGTTATGGTTTTTCAAGCGCAATCGCTGGCGCATTAAGTACCTGAATCAGTTCATTAAGAGACTGCAAAATGTTGCTTGCCCAGAAACGACCTTCATTGGTTAACCGCAGGCACGTTGAAGCATCGCGGCTTAAGCCTTTTTGGTGCCACTGGGCCAGTAATGGTGCGAGTTTTTCAGCATGTGGCGTAAGTTCGTCCAGCGGTACACGCGCCGTTTCAATGCCCGACTGCAAGGTATGACGCCACTGCGCGTTACGTTCGGCGTTACGCATGATCATCATCAGCGGTTTTTTGCCTGCCGCGACGGATTCATGCCAGGTCTGCAGATTGCGTTCGTTCATCCAGGAGTAACCATTAATCGAACCACCTGCGCCGGAACCAAAGGCCAGACAATCGGCACCTTGTTTTATCAGCAGGTTATAGAGATTGCGTTCGCGTGTGGTACGGCCCCAGTGGCTGTTACTGATGCAGCGCCAACCGGCATCGTCCATAAAATCACACCCTTGCAGGTAAAGATCGCGACGCTCCGCCGGAGAGGGCACGGTAGTGCGCCCGTTTTCCACGGCTTTGCCCAGTGGCGTGTTGGGCAGGACGTTGAGCGCATAGAGGTCGACGCCGTCAAGACCGATATCGCGGGCAATAGCCAGATCTTCTCCCCAGGTTTGCGCATCCTGACCTGGCAGGCCAAACAGCAGGTCACAGACCACCGCAGCACGGTCGCGTTTGACCAGGCTTTCCATAAACGCAATGGCGGTTGGACCATCCGAGGTGCGGGCCATTTTCTTGCGGATTTTGCTGTTAAACGACTGAATACCAATTGAGAAGCGGTTTGCTCCCGCATCAAGGCAAGCGTCGATTCGGTCAGCGTCAAAATTCAGTACCCGGCCTTCAATGGTGATTTCACAATCGGGTGCCAGTGGTAATTTCTCTCGTAGTGTGGTGATGATTCTTGCTAAATCGCGCGCGGAGAGTGCGGAAGGCGTACCGCCACCGAAATAGACCGCATGGATGGGTGCGGACTGATGCAATACGCTGTCTGCCTCCTGTTCGATTTCTCGAATCAGGGCATCGGTATAATGAGCACACGCATCTTCATTAAAACGATTCTGATAAAAATCACAAAACGTGCAGTGTGTCGCGCAAAAAGGAATATGAAGATAAACCAGTCGCTTACGAGGTGAGGTTGTTTGACTGATCATCTCTTGCCAGGTCTGTGCCAGTTGTTCTTTGGCGACCGGAATGGCCCCACGAAACGGCATCATGGCACGCCTGTCTTTAAATGGCTGGTCACCGTCTAAAGCAAAATGAGGCGTGAGATCCAGGGTGTTTTTCATGTTCATACGTCTGATTTAAATCCGTTTATTGCGGCCAAAGTTGCTGGTGTAAAGACGCAACGACATCAGCAATACGTGGGCCCATTCCCAGAATCAGGTTTTGATCAACGGTGATAATGCGCTGGTTCTTCCAGGCGGCGGTGTGGGTAATTCCGGCAATGGAACGTAGCCGATTAATATCGCCATCGACCATTTGTGAGGTTACGACAATCACTTCAGGGTTAGCCGCAATCAGCGATTCCGCGCTGTAGCTTTTGTACTGCTGGTGGGTAGCGACGTTTTCTGCTCCGGCAAGCGACAGAATGGCGTCTGCAACGCTGCCTTTACCGGCGACCTGTGGCGCGCTGCCGCCAGCAGAGAGAATAAACATCGCTTTAACCGGGGCTTTTTTTGCCGCCACGCTTTGCTGTACTCGCTCCAGGCGTTGGCTGATTTGTGTCACCAGCGCCTCGCCTTGTTCAGGAACCTGTAACGTTTTTGCCAGTTGGCGAATGTTGGCGTACATCTGCTCAAGGGTGGCTGGTACACGCGGCAGAGTGACGACGTTGACCTTTTGCGCCCGCAACTGGTCGAGCACAATTTGCGGTCCTGCATCCTGCCAGGTAATTACGCTATCCGGGCGAAGTGACAAAATGCCTTCGCTGCTGAGTTGTTTCCAGTAGCCAATATGCGGCAGTTTGGCGGTTTCTGGGGGATAAGATGTCGTTTCATCGACACCCACCACGCGCTCGCCAGCACCCATCGCGTAGATTAGCTCCGTCAGTGATCCTCCAGCGACCACAATGCGTTCGGCAGCCGTTGCGCTAAAAGCCCAGCTAAGAGCCAGTACTGCCGTAAACAATTTTTTTCGTTTTACCGCAGTCTTCGCGACAGAGGCCACGGCTGAAATACATAACGTTAGTGGGGAAAAAAGATACGGCCTGTTGGTGATCCTTGGCATCATATGAGAACTCTTATCGAATTGAGAATGATCATGATTATCATTTGAGTTATATATGAAATACAACCGTCGATTCAATACGCAAGGCGTTACAAGCGTATTTATTTTTGATTTTTATCAAGATGCTTCGTCAGCTAACGTTCTTGTTACCGACAAAATTTCAGGGCGGGAAAAAGCTGAGATCTCAGAGATATCGCGGCTTGCAGAGCAAAGAGAAGAGAAAATTATCGCGGTTAACGACAATGTTTCGTTATGAGGTCGTGGGGGAATGCCACAAGAAAAAAATGGTTTTCTGGATACAGGATAGCTTTCATAACCCCCTGTTTATTGTGTTAATGGCGGTTAAAAAAAAGCTTGATCATAAAAAATTGATCGATAATAATTCTCATTATCACATCTGGCTTTAACAAAATATGACTATATGGATAACAAAATCATAGCTTTTGCAAGGGATAACGCACAGCGCTCTTCACTCCAGATGCGGCATATCGCTTTGCCTGACAAAGAGGGCGAATTGTCCGGGATACCAGGCAATTTCACCGGATATAAACGCCCGTTAACTCACCCGGCGAATATTATCGCTTTGAATTGTAAATAAATTTATTTTTCGCCAGCCATCCCGGTATTAATCCAGGTAGCCAGCATTTTTTATTTTCCTCATGGAGAATCGCTATGTCACGTCCGCAATTTACCTCGTTGCGCTTGAGTTTGTTGGCTTTGGCTGTTTCTGCCACCTTGCCAACGTTTGCTTTTGCTACTGAAACCATGACCGTTACGGCAACGGGGAATGCCCGTAGTTCCTTCGAAGCACCAATGATGGTCAGTGTCCTCGACACTTCCGCTCCTGAAAACCAAACCGCGACTTCAGCCACCGATCTGCTGCGTCATGTTCCTGGAATTACCCTTGATGGTACCGGACGAACCAACGGTCAGGATGTAAATATGCGTGGTTATGACCATCGCGGCGTGCTAGTTCTTGTCGATGGCGTTCGTCAGGGAACGGATACCGGACACCTGAATGGGACTTTCCTCGATCCGGCGCTGATCAAACGTGTCGAGATTGTCCGTGGACCTTCGGCATTACTGTATGGCAGTGGCGCGCTGGGTGGGGTTATCTCCTACGATACGGTCGATGCAAAAGATTTATTGCAGGAAGGACAAAGCAGCGGTTTTCGCGTTTTTGGCACCGGTGGCACGGGGGACCATAGCCTGGGATTAGGCGCGAGCGCGTTTGGGCGAACGGAAAATCTGGATGGTATTGTGGCCTGGTCCAGTCGCGATCGTGGTGATTTACGCCAGAGCAATGGCGAAACCGCGCCGAATGATGAGGCTATTAATAACATGCTGGCGAAAGGAACCTGGCAAATTGATTCTGCCCAGGCTCTGAGCGGATTAGTGCGTTACTACAATAACGACGCGCGCGAACCAAAAAATCCGCAGACCGTTGAAGCGTCTGACAGCAGTAATCCGATGGTTGATCGTTCAACGATTCAACGTGATGCTCAGCTTTCTTATAAACTCTCTCCAGTGGGCAACGACTGGTTAAATGCTGATGCAAAAGTTTACTGGTCGGAAGTTCGTATTAATGCGCAAAACACGGGAAGTTCCGGTGAGTATCGCGAACAGACAACAAAAGGTGCCAAACTGGAGAACCGTTCCACTCTGTTTGCCGAGAGTTTTGCCTCTCACCTGCTGACGTATGGCGGTGAGTATTATCGTCAGGAACAGCATCCGGGCGGCGCGACGACGGGCTTCCCGCAAGCAAAAATTGATTTCAGTTCCGGCTGGCTACAGGATGAGATCACCTTACGCGATCTGCCGATTACCCTGCTTGGCGGAACCCGCTATGACAGTTATCGCGGTAGCAGCGACGGCTACAAAGATGTTGATGCCGACAAATGGTCGTCTCGTGCAGGGATGACTATCAATCCGACCAACTGGCTGATGTTATTTGGCTCATATGCCCAGGCATTCCGCGCGCCGACGATGGGCGAAATGTACAACGATTCTAAGCACTTCTCGATTGGTCGCTTCTATACCAACTATTGGGTGCCAAACCCGAATTTACGTCCGGAAACCAACGAAACTCAGGAATACGGCTTTGGGCTGCGTTTTGATGACCTGATGTTGTCCAATGATGCCCTGGAATTTAAAGCCAGCTACTTTGATACCAAAGCGAAGGATTACATCTCCACAACCGTCGATTTCGTGGCGGCGACAACCATGTCTTATAACGTCCCGAACGCCAAAATCTGGGGCTGGGATGTGATGACGAAATATACCACTGACCTGTTTAGTCTTGATGTGGCCTATAACCGAACCCGCGGCAAAGACACTGATACCGGGGAATATATCTCCAGCATTAACCCGGATACCGTTACCAGCACCCTGAATATTCCTATCGCTCACAGTGGCTTCTCTGTTGGTTGGGTCGGTACGTTTGCCGATCGCTCAACACATATCAGCAGCAGCTACAGCAAACAACCTGGCTACGGCGTGAATGATTTCTACGTCAGTTATCAAGGGCAGCAGGCGCTCAAAGGCATGACCACGACTCTGGTATTGGGCAATGCCTTCGATAAAGAGTACTGGTCGCCGCAGGGCATCCCACAGGATGGACGTAACGGCAAAATTTTCGTGAGTTATCAATGGTAATCATCAGCCCCGATATTTCGGGGCATTTATCTGGAAGGAAGAGAGACAATGAACCACTACACACGCTGGCTTGAGTTAAAAGAACAAAATCCCGGAAAGTACGCGCGTGACATCGCAGGTTTAATGAATATCAGCGAAGCAGAACTGGCATTTGCGCGCGTCACTCACGACGCGTGGCGGATGCGCGGCGATATTCGTGAAATTCTGGCAGCGCTGGAAAGCGTTGGTGAAACCAAATGTATTTGTCGTAATGAATATGCAGTCCATGAGCAAGTTGGCTCGTTCACAAACCAGCATTTGAACGGTCATGCCGGATTAATACTCAACCCGCGCGCGCTGGATTTGCGACTATTTCTTAATCAGTGGGCCAGTGTTTTCCATATAAAAGAAAACACGGCTCGCGGTGAACGTCAGAGTATTCAGTTCTTTGATCATCAGGGCGATGCATTACTGAAAGTTTATGCTACCGACAATACCGATATGGCGGCATGGAATGAGCTTCTGGCACGCTTTATCGTCGAGGAAAATACGCTGCTTGAGTTAACAACGGTTGATGCGCCTGTCGCACAAACCGACGTCGATGCCAGTGTCGTAGAACAAGAGTGGCGTGCGATGACGGATGTCCATCAGTTTTTTACGTTGCTCAAGCGCCACAACCTGACTCGTCAGCAGGCGTTCAATCTGGTGGCAGACGATTTGGCCTGCAAAGTACCTGGCAGTGCGTTGGCGCAAATTCTTGAATCTGCACAGCAGGATGGCAATGAAATCATGGTGTTTGTTGGCAACCGTGGCTGCGTACAGATTTTCACGGGTGTGGTAGAAAAAGTGGTGCTAATGAAAGGTTGGCTGAATATTTTCAACCCGACGTTTACTCTTCATCTATTAGAAGAGAGCATTGCTGAAGCCTGGGTTACCCGTAAACCGACCAGCGATGGCTACGTAACCAGCCTGGAACTGTTTGCTCATGATGGTACGCAGATTGCGCAACTTTATGGTCAGCGTACTGAAGGGGAACAGGAGCAGGCGCAATGGCGTAAACAGATTGCGGCGCTGACGCAGGAAGGCGTTGCTGCATAACGAGTCATTGTCCGGAGGTCTGGCTGTCGCCGGGCCTCTTTATAAATATTAGCTGGAGATTTCAGACCAGATAATCAATATGTTGATGACGTACCAGCTCATTGATCCGCTTAAGATTGAGGATCATCATAATATTGTGTTTATGGCAGTAGAATGTTTTCAGCGATATTTTTAGTTTCCCCAGAATATCTTCTGTCGTCATTTGATTCGCAATGCAGCTCAGAACCTGATGCTGTTTGCGCGAGAGTGACACGTCTGCTTCAGGTACAGAGCAATAACTGCCATTGAGCAGTGCGATGAAGTCAATAATCGTAATATTTCTCTGGACAAAGGTTACCGGAACTTTCCCCAGACAGCGTTTAATATTAAACGGCGAGAAAACAATGACATGAACAGGCCGCAGGCGTTCAATTTTGTTGAGCATTGATGAGTGGAATACATTATTCATTAATGTATCAATAATTACTAAGGCATTCTGATGCAACGTTAAGTCAATCTCTTCTTCGTTCTGTATATGAACGACATTACCTTTACTTACAATATTTTTCATCGCGGTGAAAAACATAGTGTCTTTGGTAATTATAAGAAACATAACCGACTCCCTTTGCGAACATTAACTTTATAATCAGGTTGCCAAAGGTAATAAAAAGGTCAGGGCTTGTAATTATACTAATTAGCTTGCTGTACATTAATTGAATGTGTTCAAAGATGCAGATATCTCATCAATATCTGCATCTTCAGGTAATGTTATTTGACCAGTTCTGGCGTTACCTGGCTAACCGCATCGGTATAGTAAGGAGTGCCGCCCCAGCCGGGTTCTGGCCAGAATGCGCCGTAGCCGTAATCCCACAGGTTATAGGTTGTGTTCACCACTTCTCGTAAATGCCACACCTGAATCCCCTGCATATTCACTTCAAGGAAGTTATATGGGACTTTATTGATAAAGCCAGGTTGTTCGCCCTGAATGGTTCCGAGGATGGTGACATAGTGGTTACGGTAGTTTACTGGGTCAAGGAAACCACTTTGTCTGGCGAGCAGTCGCCCTTGATAGTTGGCCTCAATGTCAGGTTTCGCATAGCTATCCAACGGCAATACGGCGATTTCTAGCAATGTATCGGTTTTGCCATTAATGACGTTAATGACTTTACCGCCAAAGCGGGCCTGCTGACCAACGTATAAATTTGGTTGGTTATGAACAGCAACAAAACTTTTTTGGATATCAGGCTGGTTATTACCTTTGATATTTTGTGGAATAGAACTACACGCGGCAAGCAATAATGCAAGGCTGACGATGAGAGCACCTTTTGACTTGTTCATGTTACTATCCTTATCAACAAATGTTAAAACCATAATAGATATTTCTTTATGGTTTTCATCTGATTTTCAGGTGATATGCCTGATAGTAACGCAAACCTGTCTGATATTTATATCCTTGCAGATGAGATCCGGAAAGCATTGATGTGTGATGTTATTATGTGTCTCCTTATAATATGGGATATTATAAGGCGGCTCTTATTTCTAATGGCACATGGTGTAAAGATTGTTATTGATGTGATGATAATGGTTTATAAATGTTAGATATGCAAGCCATTCGTAATTTTAACTTTGGGGACCTTCAATTTAAAAACACTTATTATATGACTCATTTTATCTGTTCATTAAAAAAACATTGTTTATCCGTCCTGCATGGATATCAATAAGTTACTGAAATTGCACGATCGAAATTATGTATTTTTTGTCAATAATGAGAGGGCGCAGCCGCCCCCTTTGTTTATTTTAATCGTTTACCCGCCTCATCAACCACTTTCTCGCCATCTTCCTTGGTGAACGCGCCTTGTTGCGCATCTGGCAGAATTTCCAGCACCACTTCTGAAGGGCGGCACAGACGAGTTCCCAGCGGTGTAACCACAATCGGGCGATTAATCAGGATGGGATATTGCAGCATAAAGTCGATTAACCGATCGTCAGTAAATTTATCTTCCGCAAGGCCCAGATCCTCATATGGCTCGACGTTTTTACGCAGCAGCGCGCGTACCGAAATCCCCATATCGGTAATGAGTTTGACCAGTTCATCGCGCGTCGGCGGTGTTTCCAGATAATAGATAATGGTCGGTTCTGTACCGCTGTTGCGGATCATCTCCAGCGTATTACGCGACGTGCCGCAGGCCGGGTTGTGATAAATGGTAATGTTGCTCATATCAGTATCTCATTACGATGTGAAAGAGAGGCGTAGCGCCAGCGCGGTCAGCGTCACAAACAGCACAGGCAGGGTCATGATAATTCCTGTACGGAAGTAATATCCCCAGCTGATTGTCATATTCTTCTGCGAAAGTACGTGCAGCCAGAGCAGCGTTGCCAGACTACCAATCGGGGTAATTTTCGGCCCCAAATCGCAGCCAATCACGTTGGCATAAACCATCGCTTCTTTGATAACGCCAGATGCCGTGCTGCCATCAATGGATAACGCGCCAACCAGCACCGTTGGCATATTGTTCATAATAGAAGAGAGGAAGGCGGTGAGGAATCCGGTGCCGAGCGTCGCGGCCCACAGGCCGTTATCCGCCAGCATGTTGAGTACGCCAGAAAGATGTTCCGTTAATCCGGCATTGCGCAGGCCATAAACCACCAGATACATGCCGAGCGAGAAGATGACAATCTGCCAGGGTGCACCGCGCAGCACCTTACCCGTATTAATCGCGTGACCGCGTTTAGCGACGGCAAATAATATCAGCGCGCCCACTGCCGCAATGGCGCTTACCGGAATGCCGAGTGGTTCCAGGACGAAAAATCCCACCAGCAGAAACAGTAAAACAACCCAGCCAGTTTTGAACGTAGCAGGATCTTTAATCGCTTCGGCGGGAGATTTCAGTAGCGCCATATCGTAGTTCTGCGGAATATCTTTGCGAAAATAGAGATGCAACATCGCCAGGGTAGCCAGTATCGCGGCGATATCCACCGGTACCATTACCGAGGCGTATTCGCGAAAGCCGAGGCCAAAGAAATCTGCGGAAACGATATTCACCAGGTTGGAGACGATAAGCGGCAGGCTGGCGGTATCGGCAATGAATCCCGCTGCCATCACGAACGCCAGCGTAGTGCCTTTACTGAACCCTAAAGCCAGCAGCATGGCGATGACAATCGGCGTCAAAATAAGCGCCGCGCCATCATTGGCAAACAGGGCCGCAACGGCGGCACCGAGCAGGACAATCCAGGTAAACAGCAAGCGACCGCGTCCATTGCCCCAGCGTGAAACGTGCAGCGCCGCCCATTCAAAAAAGCCGGACTCATCCAGCAGCAGGCTGATGATAATGACGGCAATAAACGCAGCCGTCGCGTTCCAGACGATATTCCACACCACCGGAATATCACCCGGATGTACCACGCCCGTAACTAACGCCAGTACTGCGCCGAGCGTTGCACTCCATCCGATGCCTAAACCTTTCGGCTGCCAGATAACCAATACGATGGTCAGGACAAAGATAGCGCCTGCCAGTAACATAATGCCTCCCGGATAAAACACATGCGAAAATCCATATGTGTTTGGATAAATTTTTTAACTGCAAATGTTATTACCGTCTGCGGAACAATTTTGTCGAGACAGGTTGCGGACAATCGCCTGAACCTTTTCCTGCTCACACCGCCAGGCCTCATCAATAATTTTCGCCGCCCACGATGGAATATGCGGCGATAAGCGGTAATGAACCCACTTTCCTTGCTTGCGGTCCAGCAATAGCCCGCTCTCACGAAGAAGCGCCAGATGGCGGGAGATCTTGGGCTGCGACTGATCGAGGGCAGTGCAGAGATCGCAGACGCATAACTCTCCCAGTTCGCTGAGCAGTAAAACGATGCCCAGACGGGTTTCATCGGCAAGAATTTTGAACAGTTGGATGGGTAACAGAAATGACATATTGCGCTCCTGATTATGGTCAGTAGTGTCTCTCTTTGAAGCGGATAAGTCAAAAACATATATGTTTTAGCGAATTCGTAAGTGCAGAGGAAGGTAACAGGTGTGAATTTTGAGTTGGGTATTCATTTGAAAGGCGGTCTGAATCAGGACGTAAAAAAACCGACTTTGCGTCGGTTTTTTTACTCTTCAGCCTGAGTTGGTGGCTCTGGCTGGAGTGAGAATGCCATCATCTAACTTTTCCATGCTATTACCTTAAAGGATACATTGCAAGGTTATGCTGGTTATTTAGCCTAATTTCACTGTATGATTATCCAGTTAGCTCTGAGGCATTTTCACTCTGGCAATGCGCATAAACGCTTTCAAAGTCCTGATCAGTGGTACGGGTGGTGCCGTTAACTGATGCTCTGGCCGGAGTGAGAATGCCATTATCTAACAATGGGGCATGCGCCGTGACAGGCAGTGGATGAGTAAGCGGATGCATTCTCACTCCATCGCATGGAGAAAACGGGTGATTGACAAAGCAATCATCGTTCTTGGAGCGTTAATTGCGCTGCTGGAACTGATCCGCTTTCTGCTTCAGCTTCTGAACTGATAGCGGAAACGTAATTAAGGGCTAAGAGCGCACTACTCTTAGCCCTTTAACATTTAACGCATTGTCACGAACTCTTCTGCCGCTGTCGGGTGAATGGCAACCGTGTTGTCGAAGTCTTTTTTGGTTGCGCCCATCTTCAGCGCCACCGCGAAGCCCTGCAACATTTCGTCCATACCAAAGCCAATGCCGTGAATACCGACAATCTTCTCTTCCGGTCCAACGCACACCAGTTTCATGCGGCACGGCTGGCGGTGAGTGGTGACGGCGGTATACATCGCGGTGAAAGAGGATTTATACACTTTCACCTGATCGTCGCCGTACTGCCCGCGCGCCTGCGGTTCCGTTAAACCAACAGTACCAATCGGCGGATGGCTGAAGACCACGGTCGGAATGTTGCTGTAATCCAGATGCTCATCCGGCTTGTTATTAAACAGGCGTTCAGAGAGACGACGACCCGCTGCAACTGCCACCGGTGTCAGTTCCACTGCACCCGTGTTATCGCCCACCGCGTAAATACCTTCAATGTTGGTGTTTTGATATTTATCGACGACGATATAGCCTTTTTCGTCGGTTTTAACGCCAGCGGCTTCCAGGTTGATGTTGTCATTGGCAGGCTCGCGACCAATCGCCCAAATCAGGCAATCCACCGTTTCACTGCGACCATCTTCCAGCTCCAGCGTCAGGCTGCCATCGGCATTTTTCACCACCGCTTTCGGGATGGCGTTGGTGTGCAGCTGCGGGCCTTCGGCGTTCATCACTTCAACCAGCGTTTCAGAGATCATCGGGTCGAAACTGCGCAGCGGCGCATGTTTACGCACAAACAGATGCGTTTTCGCGCCCAAGCCGTTAATCACGCCCGCCAGCTCAACAGCGATGTAACCCGCGCCAACAACCGCCACGCGCTCTGGCAAAGCAGGAAGGGCGAAGAAGCCATCAGAATCAATACCGTATTCCACGCCTGGAATATCCGGGTGGCTCGGACGACCGCCGGTAGCGATCAGAATATGATCGGCTGTGATGGTTTCGCCGTTTACTTCCAGCGTTTTGGCATCAACGAAGCGGGCAAAGCCTTTGATTACATCAACGTTATTTTTACCGAGCACGTTTTCATAGGAAGTATGAATACGGTCGATATAGGCGGTACGGCTGGCGATCAACGTTTCCCAGTTGAATTTATTGATAGTGGTATCGAAACCATAATCCGGGCCGTACATATGGATCGCTTCACGGATTTGCGCCGCGTGCCACATCACTTTTTTCGGCACGCAGCCGACGTTCACGCAGGTGCCGCCCAGCTCTTTGGCTTCAATCAGCGCGCATTTCTGGCCGTACATAGCCGCGCGGTTGATGGAGGCGATACCGCCGCTGCCGCCGCCGATGGCGATGTAATCATAGTGTTTAGTCATGACAGAGTGTCCTTATCGTTGATTACCGCGATTGTAGCGCGAGACGTAATAGGTGCCAGCAATGGCTGCAATTACTCCGGCACGATCCAGCTTACGGTGGCGTGCCCGGTGCCAGCCGGAACCAGTTTGCTGTGCAGCCACGGCAGCACGTTATTCATCTGCTGTTCCAGCTTCCACGGCGGGTTAATCACAATCATGCCGGAAGCGGTCATGCCACGGCGATCGCTGTCTGGCAGCACCGCCAGTTCAATTTGCAGAATTTTGCGAATGCCGGTCGCTTCCAGGTCGTGGATCATGCGCTTAATTTGCTGGCGCAGCACTACTGGATACCACAATGCGTAAGTGCCAGTGGCGAAACGTTTGTAACCTTCTGCTATCCCGCTGACCACCGCCTGATAGTCGGTTTTCATTTCATACGGCGGGTCGATAAGGATTAAACCACGGCGGGAAACCGGCGGTAGCTTGGCCTTAAGCTGCTGGAAACCGTCGGCTTTTTCCACGCGCGCACGGCTGTCTTTCTGAAATTCAGAACGCAGCAACGGGTAATCGCTCGGGTGCAGCTCGGTCAGTTGCAGGCTGTCTTGTTCGCGCAGTAGCTGGCGAGCAATCAACGGCGAACCGGGGTAGTAACGCAACTGACCGCTACGGTTGAAGTGTTTTACCACATTGATGTACGGCTCCAGCTCCGCAGGCAAATCCTCCTGCTGCCAGATACGGGCGATACCTTCGAGATATTCGCCGGTACGCTCGGCATGTTCGCTGCCTAACTGATAACGCCCGGCGCCTGCGTGGGTGTCGAGATAGAGAAACGGTTTATCTTTCTCTTTCAGCGACTCGATGATCAGGCTCTGAACGGTATGTTTAAGGACGTCGGCGTGGTTGCCAGCGTGAAAGCTGTGGCGATAACTGAGCATGGGTAAAGGTGTTCCGGTAAGTAAAAATCGGCCCGTATTCGGGGCGCACAAAAGCCTATCAGGACAGTATACCGAAAAGAGGCCGCCGCCGCGAAAGCGTAACGTTTCTCATTGAAATTCACTACACTTAACCCCATGCTATTGCCATTACGCGCCGGATGAGATGCTTTGTGTCACACCCGGCGAAAGCGCCTGTGAGCGTTTTGTTCCCCTCTTTAACCAGGACTGTACCTATGACGAATCCGTTACTGACTCCCTTTGAATTGCCACCGTTTTCTAAAATTCTCCCGGAACATGTGGTTCCAGCCGTGACTAAGGCGCTGAACGACTGCCGCGAAAATGTGGAGCGCGTAGTAGCGCAAGGGGCACCGTACACCTGGGAAAATCTCTGCCAGCCGTTGGCGGAAGTGGACGATGTGCTGGGGCGTATCTTCTCCCCGGTCAGCCACCTGAACTCGGTGAAAAATAGCCCGGAACTGCGCGAAGCCTACGAACAAACCTTGCCGCTGCTGTCAGAATACAGCACCTGGGTAGGGCAACATGAAGGGCTGTATAAAGCGTATCGCGACCTGCGCGATGGCGATCATTACGCCACGCTGAATACGGCGCAGAAAAAAGCGGTTGATAACGCACTGCGCGACTTCGAACTCTCTGGCATCGGTCTGCCGAAAGAGAAACAGCAGCGTTACGGCGAAATTGCTACCCGTCTTTCCGAGCTGGGCAACCAGTACAGCAACAACGTCCTTGATGCGACGATGGGCTGGACCAAACTCGTTACCGACGAAGCTGAGCTGGCGGGTATGCCAGAAAGCGCGCTGGCTGCGGCAAAAGCCCAGGCCGAAGCGAAAGAACTGGAAGGTTACCTGCTGACGCTGGATATCCCAAGCTACCTGCCGGTAATGACCTACTGCGACAACCAGGCTCTGCGTGAAGAGATGTATCGCGCTTACAGCACCCGCGCCTCCGATCAAGGGCCGAATGCCGGTAAGTGGGATAACAGCAAGGTGATGGAGGAGATCCTCGCGCTGCGTCACGAACTGGCGCAACTGCTGGGCTTTGAAAACTACGCCTTTAAATCCCTTGCCACTAAAATGGCAGAAAACCCGCAGCAGGTGCTGGATTTCTTAACCGATCTGGCAAAACGCGCGCGTCCGCAGGGCGAAAAAGAGCTGGCGCAGCTGCGCGCCTTCGCCAAAGCCGAATTTGGCGTCGATGAGTTGCAGCCGTGGGATATCGCTTACTACAGCGAAAAACAAAAACAGCATCTTTACAGCATCAGTGACGAACAGCTGCGTCCGTACTTCCCGGAAAACAAAGCGGTTAACGGCTTGTTTGAAGTGGTGAAACGTATTTACGGAATCACCGCTAAAGAGCGTAAAGATGTTGATGTCTGGCATCCGGATGTACGTTTCTTCGAACTGTATGACGAAAACAACGAACTGCGCGGTAGCTTCTACCTCGACCTGTATGCCCGTGAGAACAAGCGCGGCGGGGCGTGGATGGATGACTGCGTAGGCCAGATGCGTAAAGCAGACGGTTCGCTGCAAAAACCGGTCGCGTATTTGACCTGTAACTTCAACCGCCCGGTAAATGGCAAACCGGCGCTGTTTACCCACGACGAAGTGATCACCCTGTTCCACGAGTTCGGTCACGGCCTGCATCATATGCTTACCCGCATTGAAACCGCTGGTGTTTCCGGGATCAGCGGCGTGCCGTGGGATGCGGTCGAACTGCCGAGCCAGTTTATGGAAAACTGGTGCTGGGAGCCTGAGGCGCTGGCGTTTATCTCCGGTCACTATGAAACCGGCGAACCGCTGCCGAAAGAGTTGCTGGATAAAATGCTGGCGGCGAAGAACTACCAGGCGGCGCTGTTTATTCTGCGTCAGCTGGAGTTCGGCCTGTTCGATTTCCGCCTCCATGCAGAGTTCCGCCCGGATCAGGGAGCGAAAATCCTCGAAACTCTGGCAGAAATCAAGAAACTGGTTGCCGTGGTACCGTCTCCGTCATGGGGCCGTTTCCCGCACGCTTTCAGCCATATTTTCGCCGGTGGTTATGCGGCAGGCTACTACAGCTACCTGTGGGCCGATGTGCTGGCAGCAGATGCCTTCTCGCGTTTTGAGGAAGAGGGCATTTTCAACCGTGAAACCGGGCAGTCGTTCCTCGACAATATTCTGAGCCGTGGTGGTTCAGAAGAGCCGATGGATCTGTTCAAACGTTTCCGTGGTCGTGAACCGCAACTGGATGCGATGCTGGAGCATTACGGCATTAAGGGCTGATCATTCAGTGAAAATCTGCTTAATTGATGAAACGGGCGCCGGAGACGGCGCCTTATCTGTTCTGGCGGCCCGCTGGGGGCTGGAACATGATGAAGACAACCTGATGGCGCTGGTGTTAACGCCGGAGCATCTGGAACTGCGCAAGCGCGATGAGCCAAAACTTGGCGGCATCTTTGTTGATTTTGTTGGCGGAGCGATGGCGCACCGCCGCAAATTCGGCGGTGGTCGCGGTGAGGCGGTGGCGAAAGCGGTGGGCATTAAAGGCGATTATCTGCCGGATGTCGTCGATGCTACCGCAGGGCTGGGGCGCGATGCCTTTGTGCTGGCTTCGGTCGGCTGCCGCGTACGGATGCTGGAGCGTAATCCAGTGGTTGCTGCATTGCTCGACGATGGCCTGGCGCGTGGTTATGCGGATGCGGAGATCGGCGGCTGGTTGCAGGAGCGTTTGCAGCTGATCCACGCCTCCAGCCTGACGGCGCTGACTGATATTACCCCGCGCCCGCAGGTGGTCTATCTCGATCCGATGTTCCCGCATAAGCAGAAAAGCGCGCTGGTGAAAAAAGAGATGCGCGTGTTTCAGTCGCTGGTGGGGCCGGATCTCGACGCCGATGGGTTGCTGGATCCTGCGCGGCTGCTGGCGACCAAACGTGTGGTGGTAAAGCGCCCGGACTACGCGCCGCCGCTGGCGAATGTCGCCACGCCAAACGCGGTTGTCACCAAAGGGCATCGCTTTGATATTTATGCGGGTACACCGGCATAAAAGTAAAACAGGGTAGCGTTATCGCTACCCTGTTTTCTGCAAGAATAATCAATGGCTTTCCGGCGTCTCAATCATGCGTTTCAGCCACGGCACCATCAACAGCATCACTACTGCAACGGCCAGTGTAACCAGACCAATCTTACCAAACACGTTGGTATAGACAGGCAGCGTCTCAAGCGGGTCGGTAATGTTGTCTGGTACTGCGGTAAATGTTGCCACATAGCCGCCCAGCAAGAACGCGGCAGCCTGCGTAAGGAACCACATCCCGAGAATAAAGCCCATCAAATGTTGTGGCACCAGAGCGGCAATCATTGCCAGGCCCAGGGCGCTAATAAGCAGTTCACCTAAGCTCTGGAATAAGTAAACCAGCACGATAAACCATGGCGATGTCAGCCCCTGGGCGTCTGCAAACCACATTCCCGCTGCGGCGGCTGTCAAAAAGCCTAGCGAGCACATAAACATACCGAGAGTAAATTTCATCGGCATGGAGAGGTCTTTGCCTTTGTTACCCAGATGCGTGTAAATGCCTGCCAGAACTGGGCTGGCGAGTACCACCCAGAACGGGTTAAGCGCCTGGAAGCTCACCGGGTTGATGGAAAAACCGAGAATTTCATGATGCACGTTGTTGATAGCAAAGAAGTTCAGCGACGTTGGCATCTGGGCGTAGAGGATGTAAAACACTACCGCTTCAAGCATCAGCACAAAGGCGACAAACATCTTATTGCGCCCGGTTTTATCCAGCTTGAATGCCTGACGGAAGAAGATAATGGTCACGACGATAGAGAGAACAATCAGTACCAGATTGGCGACTTCCACGTTGTGCATCAGCCATGCGCAAACGAAAATCATCACCACGCTGCCCATCAGCACGTACAACAATTTGCTGAAGTTCATCGGTCGGAAATCTGGTTCAGAACCAATATCTTTCACCATTCCGCGACAGGCGATGTAAACCAGTAGCGCGACAATCAATCCTGCTCCGCATAAGTTATAGGTGACGGAATAGCCAAATCTGTCAGCGATAACCGGTGCTAGCGACAGCGCAATCAACGAGCCGATATTGATCGACATATAGAACAGGGTGAAAGCGCCATCGAGACGTGGATCTTTCGGTGGATAGCACTTCGAAAGCAGGCTTGCCGGGTTGGCTTTAAACAGGCCGTTGCCGACAGCGATTGTTCCCAGCGCGATGAATATCAGGTCTGGTTTGAGTAGCGACATCCCGGTCATGAAGTAGCCCATCGCCAGAACAATTGCCCCAAGGACAATGGTGCGTTTAGTTCCTAACAGATGGTCGCCAACATAACCACCGATCGAGATAAGGCCATAGACCAGCGCAGCGAAGGCACCAAAGGTGACAAAAGCCTGTTCTTGTGAGAAGCCGAGCTGTTTAACGAAGAAAACGGCCAGGACGCCTTGCACGCCGTAGTAACCGAATCGCTCCCATAGTTCGACAAAAAAGATCATGAAGAATGGGCGAGGTTGTTGCAGCATCCCAGTGGGTGTTGTTGTATTCATAATTTTTAGCCTTTCAATACCATCATGAAAAGTATGAACGCGTAAGTGATTGCGCGCGAAAGAGTTTACACATGTCTAAAATTCTTAATATTGATGCAATGAATGCATTAATGCACTATCTCAGCAAAAAATAACCAGCTAATCATGCTGATTGTTTGAGTTATGATGGCGTTAAATGCTGTTTTTTTGGTGGGGTAAATTTGAATTATTCGATGCGTAGTTGAAGTTTCTGACCGCAGATGAATACCGGCTTGATTGAGCGACCTCGTGTTTGTACCCGCACGTCGCATTCGGGTACAACACAAAAAGCAGAACGCCCGCATAAGCGGGCGTCCAGGAGCAAGTAGGGGAGATATTATTCTTCTTCGTCGCGCAGCGGAACAATCAGCATATCAACGTGAACGGTGTTGATCAGCTGACGCGCGGAAGACATCAGTTTGCTCCAGAAGTCCTGGTGGTGACCACAAACAACCAGGTCCATGTCGTATTTCTTGATCGCATCAACCAGCACCTGACCCAAATCGCCGCTGCCGCTAAGGGTTTCAGTAATTGGGTAGCCTGCGTTGGTGGAGAGTTCGGTCAATGCATGATGAGTCTCTTCGGAAATGCGTTTCTGCATGTCACCCAGATTTACATCAATAAGTCCGGTGTATAGGTCAGAGTAGTTTACATCTACGTGGATCAGAGAAACTTTCGCATTGTAGGGGCGAGCCATAGAGACTGCTTTCTCTACCAGAACTTTGCTTTCCGGGGAGAGATCGACCGCGATGAGAATGTGTTTATAAGCCATAGTGTTACTCCTTCCATAAAGTTGTCGATGACTGGCCAGCTTGCGTTTCTTGTGCCGTTACGTCACCCGCGTCCTGCGAACTACGTGCGCGGGGCTAACCCAGCCGTAAAGATTCAGTGAAAAGACCATCCTTACCTTATAGCGACCTGGATGATCCGTCAATCCGCCTTGCTTACCAATCAGATAATCAAATTTTCTACATGAATGTATTGATAGTGGTTAACCTTATGGAAAAAAAACAACCTGATCTCCTACACTATCTATAGAGCCGCTCGGATGTTTGTCATCACAAAAGCGGTTTCTCCAGGACCTGGTGTTAACTGATTGGCAGCGTATCGGGAGCGGTAGCCCCGGAGGGGAACTCCGCGGGCAGGTCGCCGGGGAGGGGGTATGATAAGCACCGTCGCATTATTTTGGGCTTTATGTGTCGTTTGCATTGTTAACATGGCGCGCTATTTCTCATCACTACGCGCGTTGTTAGTGGTACTGCGTAATTGCGATCCATTGCTCTATCAATATGTTGATGGAGGGGGCTTTTTTACCTCACATGGCCAACCCAACAAACAGGTGCGTCTCGTTTGGTATATCTATGCCCAACGTTATCGCGATCATCACGATGATGAGTTTATCCGTCGCTGCGAGCGCGTGCGTCGTCAGTTTATTCTGACCAGCGCATTGTGTGGCCTGGTGGTGGTAAGCCTGATTGCGTTGGTGATTTGGCATTAAGCGCCACGGTAATAACGCATAAAAAAAGCGGGCCAGTAAACTGACCCGCTCGAGACTGATTACAAACGCAAAATTGCCTGATGCGCTACGCTTATCAGGCCTACATAATCTCTGCAATCTCTTGAATTTGCATGTTTTTGTAGGCCGGATAAGGCGTTCACGCCGCATCCGGCATGAACAAAGCGCACTGTGTCAACAATCTGAAGCGGGCCAGTAAACTGACCCGCTCGTTTTTATGCGTGCGATTACAGGAACTGCAAGGAGATCCAGTACAGCGCACCGGAGAGCAGAACTGCAGCCGGGAGGGTAAACACCCAGGCCATCAGAATGCTGGTTACGGTTTTACGCTGTAAGCCGCCGCCGTCAACCACCATTGTCCCCGCTACGGAAGAGGAGAGTACGTGAGTGGTGGAAACCGGCATCCCGGTATAACTCGCCAGACCGATAGACACCGCTGCCGTCATCTGAGCAGACATACCCTGAGCGTAGGTCATGCCTTTCTTACCGATTTTCTCACCGATAGTGGTCGCCACACGACGCCAGCCAATCATCGTACCGATACCTAACGCCAGCGCGACCGCCATGATGATCCACACCGGAGCATACTCGATGGTGCTCAGCATATCGGACTTCAGTTTCTTCAACAGACGCTGATCATCCGCAGTGACGCCAGGCATTTTCACCACTTTGTCGATAGTGTCAGAAACGCACAGCATAATGCGGCGCATCTGGCTACGTTGGTCAAGCGACAGCTTGTCGTAGCTTTCCACATCGGCGGTCAGCATGCCTTTCAGGCGGTTGAGCGCGTTAATGGTATTCGACGGATGGCAATGGAACTCCGCAGGTTGTGTTGCGCCTGCTTCCGGAGCCGGTACTAACTGATCGGCACCGGTCGCCTGTTTAAGCAGCGCAGGATGCTGCTCAAAGTAAGCTTCCACATTGTTGATGGCATCACGGGTACGGGTGATTTCGTAGCCAGTGGCATTCATATTCACCACGAAGCCCGCTGGTGCGACGCCAATCAGAACCAACATAACCAGACCAATGCCTTTCTGACCATCGTTCGCGCCGTGAGAAAACGCCACGCCGATAGCGGAAAGGATCAGCGCGATACGCGTCCAGAAAGGCGGCTTTTTCTTGCCGTCTTTCTTTTCACGTTCCGCTGGGGTCAGGTGGATACGGGCGCGTTTCTTGGTGCCGCTCCAGTAGCGACGCAGCAAGAAAATCAGACCGCCAGCAAACACCAGGCCGACAATAGGGGAAACGATCAGAGATGCGAAAATACTTAATACTTTCGGGATATTGAGTGCATCCACCACTGACGTACCGGACATCAACGCATTGGTTAAACCAATACCGATGATCGCGCCAATCAGCGTATGGGAGCTGGATGCAGGTAAACCAAAGTACCAGGTACCAAGGTTCCAGATAATTGCTGCCAGCAACATAGAGAACACCATGGCAAGACCATGGGACGATCCCATATTAAGCAGCAGATCCGTCGGCAGCATATGCACAATGGCATAGGCAACACTAAGACCACCCAGCAAAACACCCAGGAAGTTGAACACTGCCGCCATAACCACAGCGAGCTGAGAACGCATCGCGCGGGTATAGATGACAGTTGCCACGGCGTTGGCTGTGTCATGGAAACCATTGATGGCTTCGTAGAACAGCACAAAAGCCAGTGCAAGCAATAATAACAGCCCGGTATGCAAATCCAGGCCAGCAAACAAATGTAGCATAGGACGTTACGCCATTTTGAGGACATGAACGCGGCGCATTATCAGTGACTTTCGCGGCGCGGGCAAAGTGAAATATAGATTTTTTTGATTTGCCTCCTGTATGAATTTCGCTCAAAAAATAATTATCTTATATAATTCAGACAAATACTTCCCCTAAGTAATATTGATGCTGGTGCGACCACTGAGGAATCTTTACAATTCACGCCCGTTTTTTCTAAGAGGAACGCAACGTGGAAAAGTTTGATGCCATTATTATAGGCGCTGGCGCGGCGGGTATGTTCTGTTCTGCGCTGGCAGGTCAGGCAGGGCGCAGAGTTTTGCTGATCGATAATGGCAAAAAACCGGGGCGCAAAATCCTCATGTCTGGTGGTGGGCGCTGTAACTTCACCAACCTTTATGTCGAACCAGGTGCCTATCTGAGCCAGAATCCGCATTTTTGCAAGTCTGCGCTTGCCCGATTTACTCAGTGGGATTTCATTGATCTGGTCAATAAGCACGGCATCGCCTGGCACGAGAAAACGTTAGGGCAACTCTTCTGTGATGACTCCGCTCAGCAGATTGTCGACATGCTGGTGGATGAGTGCGAGAAGGGCAATGTGACCTTCAGATTACGTAGCGAAGTGTTGAGCGTGACGAAGGATGACGCGGGATTCACGCTTGAACTGAACGGCATGACCGTAGGCTGCGATAAACTGGTCATTGCGACCGGAGGCCTCTCGATGCCGGGTCTGGGCGCGTCGCCGTTTGGTTATAAGATTGCCGAACAATTTGGCCTCAACGTGTTGCCGACGCGCGCAGGCCTGGTGCCATTCACCCTGCATAAACCGTTGCTGGAGGAGTTACAGGTGCTGGCGGGCGTGGCGGTGCCTTCTGTGATAACCGCTGAAAACGGCACCGTGTTCCGTGAAAACTTACTCTTCACCCACCGCGGCTTGTCTGGCCCTGCGGTATTGCAGATATCCAGCTACTGGCAACCGGGTGAATTTGTCAGCATCAATCTGCTACCGGATGTCGACCTGGACACTTTTCTTAATGAACAGCGTAACGCGCATCCGAATCAGAGCCTGAAAAACACGCTGGCGGTTCATTTGCCGAAACGGTTGGTTGAACGGTTACAACAACTCGGGCAAATCCCGGACGTCTCGTTAAAACAGCTCAACGTGCGTGACCAACAGGCGCTCATTGCCACATTGACTGACTGGCGTGTACAACCTAACGGCACTGAAGGCTATCGCACCGCCGAAGTGACACTCGGCGGCGTGGACACCAATGAACTCTCTTCACGGACGATGGAAGCACGTAAAGTTCCGGGCTTGTACTTTATCGGCGAAGTGATGGACGTTACCGGCTGGCTAGGGGGCTATAACTTCCAGTGGGCGTGGTCGAGTGCGTGGGCTTGTGCACAGGATTTGGCCTCAGAATAACGCTTGCGTTACATATCCCATAACCACTGCCATTCCTAAAATTACCATCAGAAAGGCAATAATCATCGGCGTGCGAAACATCGATTTCAGCAAAATAACTTCTGTTAAGCTGGCACCCGCGCTACCGATGATAAGTGCCATTATGGCACCCATCCCCATGCCTTTGGTCATTAATACCGACGCGAGGGGAATGACGGCCTCTGCACGTATATAAAGCGGGATACCTATAACCGCGCTTAAGGGGATAGCCAGTGGATTATCCGTTCCGGCATGTGCTGCAATCCATTGTGCTGGAATAAAGCCGTAAATAAATGAGCCAATTAGCACCCCAATTAACAGGTAGGGCAGCACTTCTTTAAATTGCCGCCATGCATCCTTTATTGCCTGAGTCAGCAGGCTGGGGGGCGCCGTTTTGGCTGCACTACAGCAATTAACAGCAGGTTCTGCGGTACAGCAAGATGTGGTTTGTGGTGTAAACGTCGCGGAGCGCAAGTTAATAACGGGTTTATCGGACAGTGGTTTGCAGCAGC
The DNA here is from genome assembly GCF_004211995.1 of Escherichia sp. E14S1. Taxonomy (NCBI): domain Bacteria; kingdom Pseudomonadati; phylum Pseudomonadota; class Gammaproteobacteria; order Enterobacterales; family Enterobacteriaceae; genus Escherichia; species Escherichia sp. E14S1. Next base: position 182,384 of record NZ_RHJQ01000014.1, on the reverse strand, counting down.
TCGCGTTGCTCCCCTTTGCCTGTATGACATATCGTTCGAAGCCAACAAAATCCAGTAACAAACTGGCGGCCAGCGAAACGCTGCACGCAATAACGGCGTACAGCAACGTTACCTTCCAGCCAAATGTTGCCCACATTAGCCCGACGATAATCGGGTTGAGTAATGGTGAAACAAATAAAAAGGTGAGCGTTGGGCCAAATCCCGCTTTTGCAGAAAGAAGACCGCGAAGCATAGGAATGGTTGAGCAACTGCAAAACGGAGTCACTGCACCTAACATTGCTGCTAGCAAATAACCGCGCCCTTTACGCGCACCCATCATTTTCTGGATCTTATGATCCGGGATTTTCTGACGGATTACGCTGACACCAGCACTGATAAGAAGAAAAAGTAACGATAGCTCTACAGCTAAGAACAGGAACATCCCGGCGGCGTCGCGCAGCCCTGGTAACCATTCAAACATTTTATACCCTCTTTAAAACTATATTTCTAAAATTATCGAAATAACGAGAGATGAACAAGATATTTCTGGTATTATCGAAATATCAATTAGCCGGAGAAACTACTTATGGAACTGGAAGATGTCGCTAAGGCACTGAAAGAATTAGGTCATCCGACCCGTTTGTTTATTTTTCGTCATCTGGTCAAAGCGGGAGAACGCGGGATGCCGGTAGGCGAGTTACAGAAAGAACTTGCGATCCCCGCATCGACCTTGAGCCACCATATCTCGGCGCTGGTCTCCGTTGGTCTGGTTAAGCAAAACCGCGAAAGTCGCACGTTGATGTGTGTCTCGCAATATGATGTTCTGGAAGGGATTATTAGCTTTCTGCGTGAAGAGTGCTGCGTGAATAACGGGAAGTATTAATATTCGCCGGGCTGTAGCATAACCACAATCCGGCGAGAGTCATTATTTTTTCGCAGACCCTGCTTCTAATATAGAAACGATGGAAAACAGTGTAAAACACACTGCACCTAAGCCAACCAAAACTCGCGAAGGAATAAAATAAGCCATGTCGGTTTGCGCAATTTCAGCAAGGAACGCTGCGAGGAACAGGCAAAACAGACAGGTAAATACCGGAATCATGGGTATTCTGTTGGCTAACGAACAGGTGCGTCGCCATACCAGCGCCAACAACCACACTTTGGAGAAAATACTGTAGCAAATCATTCCCAGACAAATAAGAATAATGCCGGGTGCCAGTCTGGCACTTTCATCAGAACTGACTAAAACGTAGATCCCCTGAATAACCGTCAGTGAGCCAAGTAAAATAACCCAATAGCACCACAGCCAATGCTCTTTCATTGAGAACGTATTCCGCGTTTGATGGACAATAGTGGCGACAAGACCAATAAGACAAGCGCAAATTGCCGTTAACCCCAGCAGTACGTGACCAGCAACATAATGTGGTGTGATATTTGCACTACGTAACAGCGCGACTGACCAAATGAAACCAAAGAGAGTAAGCAGAACGGGAACGGCAATTAAGCCATTACCGATTGTCGAAGAATAAGCCTGCAGCGGCGTACCATCACTCTTACTGCCCGAGGCGTTTTTGGGAATTAGCAGAAAATGCCCGGAAGACGCCGCCACGGTTGATACGCAGGCAGCAATCATCCCAACACCGAAAATAACATGTCCGGCAACAAATTCATCGGCCATGACATTATCACTTGCCAGCAGCAACCATCCCCAAATCATAGTTGCGACAGACCCAGCGTAACCAATAACAGGAAAAAGTGTGCTGTAGAGCTTATTCACACCATGCGTTAACTGCGAAATAATAATAAATGCAGTAGTGAATAACGCCAGACATATTGCAGAAAGCGAAATAAGTACATGTCCCGCCACAAAATACTCACTTTGCCCGGAACCTGCTAATACAAAATCACCCAATGCAATACATATTATCCCCATAATTAAAGGGATTAATTTAAATAGCCATCCGATATATATATTCATTTTAAACTCCATGTGTACTTTCTGCTAATATAAGAAAGCGTATCAGTAGTATTTTTAGTCAGTTAAATATAACAATGAGATACCACCAAATGTAACAAGTAACTTTACTATAGCCGGATTTATTGCCCGGAGTGTTAAGTTTTAGATGTGAGTTAATGCTGATAAATAAATATTTATCCTAAGGTAAATTCCGAGTTAATATCTTTATCTTATACTCTAAATAATTCGAGTTGCAGGAAGGCGACAAGCGAGTGAATCCCCAGGAGCTTACATGAGTAAGTGACTGGGGTGAGCGAACGCAGACGCAGCACATGCAACTTGAAGTATGACGAGTATATTTTTATTTTGTTGCTTTAAACGACCTTGTTCGAGACTGCTTTATTTAATACATAAGCCTTTATCATCTTTTTAAAAAATTATTTCGCTTTCGGTAAATATTTGCACCTCGGCGATAATAACGCTATGTGATAGTCATCGGGTTTTCTGTTACGGAAACCTACGCAGTAGTACCTGAGAACCTGTGCAGAAGATTTTTGGTTAAAAACGCTATCGGACAGAAGAACATCGCGATGTATCACAAGCTGATGGTAATCAAATAGACAACATGAATATAACTGTTAGTATTTAATTGATTTCACTTATGAGTATGCGTGTTTCATTTACGGCCAGGAATGCTGATGATGACAACATTACTACCCGTTTTCACCAGACCTTCCCCGTTGGCGCTCAGTTTGCTGCGCCCTGGCCGCCTTTGCCGTTTCCTTCTTATCCCGGATGGAATAATTCGCTGAACGTCGTTCGGTGGCAGTTGTAACACGCGTCGATTGCTTACAGGGATTATGGCGGGTCGATTATGGATAATATTAAGCGCCATCTGGCGTGGTGGGTTGTCGGGTTACTGGCGGTGGCTGCTATCGTGGCGTGGTGGCTGTTGCGTCCAGCAGGTGTGCCGGAAGGCTTTGCCGTCAGCAATGGGCGCATTGAAGCGACGGAAGTGGATATCGCCAGCAAAATTGCCGGGCGTATCGACACCATTCTGGTGAAAGAAGGCCAGTTTGTTCGCAAAGGCGAAGTGCTGGCGAAGATGGATACTCGTGTGTTGCAGGAACAGCGACTGGAGGCCATCGCGCAAATCAAAGAGGCGCAAAGTGCCGTTGCCGCCGCGCAGGCTTTGCTGGAACAGCGGCAAAGTGAAACTCGCGCCGCTCAGTCGCTGGTTAATCAACGGCAAGCTGAACTGGACTCCGTAGCCAAACGTCATACCCGTTCCCGCTCGCTCGCCCATCGTGGGGCTATTTCTGCGCAACAGCTGGATGACGACCGCGCCGCTGCCGAAGGCGCCCGTGCTGCGCTGGAATCGGCAAAAGCCCAGGTTTCGGCTTCTAAAGCCGCTATAGAGGCGGCACGCACCAATATCATTCAGGCGCAAACGCGCGTCGAAGCGGCACAAGCCACTGAACGGCGCATTGCCGCAGATATCGATGACAGCGAACTGAAAGCCCCGCGTGACGGACGCGTGCAGTATCGGGTTGCCGAGCCAGGCGAAGTGCTGGCAGCAGGTGGTCGGGTGCTGAATATGGTCGATCTCAGCGACGTCTATATGACCTTCTTCCTGCCAACCGAACAAGCGGGCACGCTGAAACTAGGTGGTGAAGCCCGGCTGATCCTCGATGCTGCGCCAGATCTGCGTATTCCTGCGACCATCAGTTTTGTCGCCAGCGTCGCCCAGTTCACGCCAAAAACCGTCGAAACCAGCGATGAACGGCTGAAACTGATGTTTCGCGTCAAAGCGCGTATCCCACCGGAATTACTCCAGCAGCATCTGGAATATGTCAAAACGGGCTTGCCGGGCGTGGCGTGGGTGCGGGTGAATGAAGAACTTCCGTGGCCTGAAGACCTGGTGGTGAGGTTGCCGCAATGACGCATCTGGAACTGGTTCCCGTCCCGCCTGTCGCGCAACTGGTGGGCGTGAGCCAGCATTATGGAAAAACCGTTGCGCTGAACAATATCACTCTCGAGATTCCGGCCCGCTGCATGGTCGGGCTGATTGGCCCGGACGGCGTCGGTAAGTCGAGTTTATTGTCATTGATTTCCGGTGCTCGTGTCATTGAGCAGGGCAACGTGATGGTGCTGGGCGGCGATATGCGCGACCCGAAGCATCGCCGCGACGTTTGCCCGCGCATCGCCTGGATGCCGCAAGGGCTGGGCAAAAACCTCTACCACACCTTGTCGGTGTATGAAAACGTCGATTTTTTCGCCCGCCTGTTCGGTCACGACAAAGCGGAGCGGGAAGTGCGAATTAACGAGCTGCTGACCAGCACCGGGTTAGCACCATTTCGCGATCGTCCGGCAGGGAAACTCTCCGGCGGGATGAAGCAAAAACTTGGGCTGTGCTGTGCGTTAATCCACGACCCGGAACTGTTGATTCTTGATGAGCCAACAACGGGGGTTGACCCGCTCTCCCGCGCCCAGTTCTGGGATCTGATCGACAGTATTCGCCAGCGACAAAGCAACATGAGCGTGCTGGTCGCCACCGCCTACATGGAAGAGGCCGAACGCTTCGACTGGCTGGTAGCGATGAATGCCGGAGAAGTGCTGGCGACCGGCAGCGCCGAAGAGCTGCGGCAGCAAACGCAAAGCGCCACGCTGGAAGAAGCGTTTATCGCTTTGTTACCAGAAGCGCAACGCCAGGCGCATCAGGCGGTAGTGATCCCACCGTATCAAGCTGAAAACGCAGAGATTGCCATCGAAGCGCGCGATCTGACCATGCGTTTTGGTTCCTTTGTCGCTGTTGATCACGTCAATTTCCGCATTCCACGCGGGGAGATTTTTGGCTTTCTCGGTTCGAACGGCTGCGGTAAATCCACCACCATGAAAATGCTTACCGGACTACTGCCCGCCAGCGAAGGTGAGGCGTGGCTGTTTGGGCAACCGGTTGATCCAAAAGATATCGATACGCGTCGTCGGGTGGGCTATATGTCGCAGGCGTTTTCGCTCTATAACGAACTCACCGTGCGGCAAAACCTTGAGTTACATGCCCGTTTGTTTCACATCCCGGAAGCAGAAATTCCCGCTCGAGTGGCTGAAATGAGCGAGCGTTTTAAGCTCAACGACGTTGAAGATGTTCTGCCGGAGTCATTGCCGCTCGGCATTCGCCAGCGGCTTTCGCTGGCGGTGGCGGTGATTCATCGCCCGGAAATGTTAATCCTCGATGAACCCACTTCTGGCGTCGATCCGGTGGCGAGGGATATGTTCTGGCAGTTGATGGTCGATCTCTCGCGCCAGGACAAAGTGACTATCTTCATCTCCACCCACTTTATGAACGAAGCGGAACGCTGCGACCGTATCTCACTGATGCACGCCGGAAAAGTGCTTGCCAGCGGTACACCGCAGGAACTGGTTGAAAAACGCGGAGCCGCCAGTCTGGAAGAGGCATTTATCGCCTATTTGCAGGAGGCGGCAGGGCAGAGCAACGAAGCCGAAGCGCCGCCCGTGGTACATGACACTACCCACGCGCCGCGTCAGGGATTTAGCCTGCGCCGTCTGTTTAGCTACAGCCGCCGCGAAGCTCTGGAACTGCGACGCGATCCGGTACGTTCGACGCTGGCGCTGATGGGAACGGTGATCCTGATGCTGATAATGGGTTACGGCATCAGTATGGATGTGGAAAACCTGCGCTTTGCGGTGCTTGACCGCGACCAGACCGTCAGTAGCCAGGCGTGGACGCTCAATCTCTCCGGTTCCCGTTACTTTATCGAACAGCCGCCGCTCACCAGTTATGACGAACTTGACCGTCGGATGCGTGCGGGCGATATCACGGTGGCGATTGAGATCCCACCCAATTTCGGGCGCGATATCGCGCGTGGTACGCCTGTGGAACTCGGTGTCTGGATCGACGGTGCGATGCCGAGCCGTGCCGAAACGGTAAAAGGTTACGTGCAGGCCATGCACCAGAGCTGGCTACAGGATGTGGCGAGTCGACAACCCACGCCTGCCAGCCAAAGCGGGCTGATGAACATTGAGACGCGCTATCGCTATAACCCGGACGTAAAAAGCCTGCCAGCGATTGTTCCGGCGGTGATCCCGCTTCTGCTGATGATGATTCCATCAATGCTAAGCGCCCTTAGCGTGGTGCGGGAAAAAGAGCTTGGGTCGATTATCAACCTTTACGTGACTCCTACCACCCGTAGCGAATTTTTGCTTGGCAAACAGCTGCCGTACATCGCGCTGGGGATGCTGAACTTTTTCCTGCTCTGTGCCCTGTCGGTGTTTGTGTTTGGCGTACCGCATAAAGGCAGTTTCCTGACGCTCACCCTGGCGGCGCTGCTGTATATCATCATCGCCACTGGAATGGGGCTGCTGATCTCCACCTTTATGAAAAGCCAGATTGCCGCCATTTTCGGTACGGCGATTATCACGTTGATCCCGGCGACACAGTTTTCCGGGATGATCGATCCGGTAGCTTCGCTGGAAGGGCCTGGACGTTGGATCGGCGAGGTTTACCCGACCAGTCATTTTCTGACTATCGCCCGCGGGACGTTCTCGAAGGCGCTTGATCTGACTGATTTGTGGCAACTCTTTATCCCGTTGCTGATAGCCATCCCGCTAGTGATGGGCTTAAGCATCCTGCTGCTGAAAAAACAGGAGGGATGATGCGCCATTTACGCAATATTTTTAATCTGGGTATCAAAGAGTTGCGCAGCCTGCTCGGTGATAAAGCGATGCTGACGTTGATCGTTTTCTCGTTTACGGTGTCGGTGTATTCGTCAGCGACCGTCACACCAGGATCATTGAACCTCGCGCCGATCGCCATAGCCGATATGGATCAATCGCAGCTATCGAACCGGATCGTTAACAGCTTCTATCGCCCGTGGTTTTTGCCACCGGAGATGATCACCGCCGATGAGATGGATGCCGGACTGGACGCCGGACGCTATACCTTCGCGATAAATATCCCGCCTAATTTTCAGCGTGATGTCCTCGCCGGACGCCAGCCGGATATTCAGGTGAACGTTGATGCCACGCGCATGAGCCAGGCATTCACTGGCAACGGTTATATCCAGAATATTATCAACGGTGAAGTGAACAGTTTCGTCGCGCGCTACCGTGATAACAGCGAACCGTTGGTATCGCTGGAAACCCGGATGCGCTTTAACCCGAACCTTGATCCTGCGTGGTTTGGCGGGGTAATGGCGATCATCAACAATATTACCATGCTGGCGATTGTATTGACCGGATCGGCGCTGATCCGCGAGCGTGAACACGGCACGGTGGAACATTTATTGGTGATGCCGATAACGCCGTTTGAGATCATGATGGCGAAGGTCTGGTCGATGGGGTTGGTGGTGCTGGCAGTATCGGGATTATCGCTGGTGCTGATGGTGAAAGGCGTGCTGGGCGTACCGATTGAAGGTTCGATCCCGCTCTTTATGCTGGGCGTGGCGCTCAGTCTGTTTGCCACCACGTCAATCGGCATTTTTATGGGGACGATAGCGCGTTCAATGCCGCAACTGGGGCTGCTGGTGATTCTGGTGCTGCTGCCGCTGCAAATGCTTTCTGGTGGCTCCACGCCGCGCGAAAGTATGCCGCAGATGGTGCAGGACATTATGTTGACCATGCCGACGACACACTTTGTCAGCCTTGCGCAGGCCATTCTCTACCGTGGTGCCGGATTCGAAATCGTCTGGCCGCAGTTCCTGACGCTGATGGCAATTGGCGGCGCGTTTTTCACCATCGCGCTACTGCGATTCAGGAAGACGATTGGAACAATGGCGTAAGGAAGGGAAACTTGACTTCATACTGTGATGTCATACTATTGATGTCATAAAGTGAAGTCATAAGGACATGCCATGAGAACCTAGGTACAGGCTTTACGGAAGAAACAAAAAAACACATTGGATCAAATATTTAAATCTCCTGTTCCTCAAGGGATCAAGTGGTCTGATATAGAGTCACTGGTTAAAGCATTAGGCGGAGAAATTAAGGAAGGAAGGGGTTCGCGTTGTAAGTTCATACTAAATATGAGCGTTGCGTGTTTCCATCGGCCTCATCCGTCGCCAGATACCGATAAAGGCGCTGTAGAAAGCGTGCGTGACTGGTTACTAAGTATAGGGGTAAAACCATGATCAAACTGAAGACGCCAAACTCTATGGAGATTGCCGGGCAACCTGCTGTTATTACCTACGTGCCAGAACTAAATGCATTTCGTGGCAAATTCCTGGGCTTGTCAGGTTATTGTGATTTTGTCTCTGACAGCATTCAGGGGCTGCAAAAAGAAGGGGAGCTTTCCCTGCGAGAGTATCTTGAGGATTGTAAAGCTGCGGGTATTGAGCCGTATGCGCGTACAGAAAAGATTAAAACCTTTACGTTACGCTATCCAGAATCGCTGAGTGAACGCCTTAATAATGCGGCTGCGCAGCAACAAGTCTCTGTTAATACTTATATTATTGAAACGCTGAATGAGCGTTTGAATCATTTATAACTTATAGCGGCCCAACAATTTCTGTTGCGCCGCTATATTTTTGTGGCTCTTAAGATGCCTTTCTAACCAACCGATGGCCTTCATTCATCATCAGGATTTTGCTATACACATCTTCCTCGACGGCGTTTTTTGCTGATGCCATCACTCGTGCCAGATTCGCTTCGTTGTGATTATTCACATACGCTTTGCCGACGGCGGTGATAAACGCTTTGCGCAGATCGCTGGCGATATTTACTTTAGCGACGCGATAATTAACAAAGCTGCGTAATATTTCCGGGGCGATACCGGAGCCGCCGTGAATAACCAGTGGCACCGGGCAGACTTCGGCAATGCGCTTCAGCAGGGGGATATCGATCCGCGGTATATCGTCCAGGCCATGAACGTTGCCAATAGAAACTGCCAGCATGTCGCAACCGGTGCGCTCGACAAAGGTCTTCACCTTTTCCGGTTCCGTTTTACAATCGGCTTCGCTGACGTGATCGTCTTCTTTGCCGAGAATCGCCCCCAGCTCCGCTTCAACCGGTACGCCATAGGATTTACAGAAATCGACAGCTTCCTGAGTGAAAGCGATATTCTCTTCAAAAGAGAATGCGGCGCCGTCAATCATGACCGAGGTAAAGCCCGCCCGCACCGCCTGTTTAACATCCTCCTGGGTTTTCCCGTGATCCAGATGAAGACTGACCGGAACATCCATTTTATCGGCGTGACGTTTCACGATTTCATAAATGTAATCGTATCCCGAGAGTTGCGCATTGGTGGGCGCAATCTGAATGAAGTTGGGTAATCCCGAACGCTCAATAGCGTTTAAAATTGAAATCGTCGTCTCCAGATTGGTGGTATTAAACGCGCCCGCTAATACCCGTTTTTCCTGAATGCGGTCGAGCAGTATCCGTCCATTAACTAATGGCATATTGAAAACCTCATCTTTTAATATCAGTTAATTATTCAGTTTCACCGAAGCGGTCACGAAATAAGGCAGCGAGAGTCTGTATTGCCTCGTTTTCATCATCACCTTCGCAGCGTATTTCCACCGTTTTGCCGCCTTTTATTCCGGCGCGCATAATATTCATCATGCTGGTGGCATTAATATCATTACCCTCATAGTGCAGCGTCACTTTACAGCTATATTTTTTGGCGGCTTTCGCCAGACAGGCCGCCGGACGTGCATGTAGGCCAGTACTGTTTCTGACCTCCACGGTTTTACTCAACATAGTGCTCCTCCCGATGATGTAATGGCATCACGCCTTCTTGCTGTAATTTCAACTGATACCAGCTTTTCCACTTGTGCTGATAACGCTGCAATTGATGGTATCTCGCCCGATTCGGTAACAAACGTTGGGCAATGGTGACTTGCGGCGGTGGAATATCTGGTGCGGCGGTTAATAATGCTCCGACAGAAACCGCCTCGTTAAATGCAATTGCTTCAACCGGACGCTGTAAAATATCCGCCTTTAATTGCAGCCAAAGAGGATTATGGGTCGCCGGACCAATCACTTTTAACGCGCTGGTGCCAGGCACATTAAAACAGGCAAAACAGTTGGCAAATTCCATGGTTAATCCCAGTGAAATACTGGCAATTAACATGTCGATATTTAATGTATCGCCAAGCCCATAAAATAATCCTCGGGTATGGCGATTTTTATAGGGCGAACCTGAACCGCGAAGATGGGGAATAAAGACGGGAATGTCATCGAGCGACCAGTTCCCCGCCAGGTAATCCGCATGTCCGCGAGTAAGTGATGCGGCGATCTCCTCATCGGTTAGCCGGAACGTGTTGCGCAGCCACTCCAGCGCGAAACCGCCCACGGGCAGCGACGCAAACAGGGTGAACTGGTTGGCAAGCGAGTAACAGCCGTTTGCCAGCTTGTCGCGCTTCGCCTGTTCATCCAGCGTCGGTTGTGTATCCAGTTGCAGAATGCCTTCCGTGGTGCCCGTCGAGTTAAGGATATCGCCTGGCATCATCTGTAACGCCCGCGCACCCACCATATGGTCATGTCCGGCCAGCGTCACGCTGACCGATTGCGAGAACCCAAGCGTTTTGCAGAGCGACTCGCTGACCCATCCGGCGTGTTCGCCTGGCTGCACCAATGGCGCAAATGCTGAACAGGGAACGTGTAACAACGCCGCCGCTTTCGCTGACCATTCGCCTTTGCGCACGTCCAGACACAGCGTACGGCTGGCTAAGGTGATATCCGTGCGCTGTTCGCCAGTCAGCCGCCAGAGCAGCACTTCCGGTGCATGTAGCCAGCGCAGGCCGCGACGATTACGCAGCGGGTAATGCTCCAGTAACCAACGCATTTTGAAGGCAGAGTAATTGCTGTGCAGCGGTAGCCCGCAGATGTCATAAAGTGCCGCACTGTCTGCCTCGCTAAGTGTGGCCAGATACTCTTCACCGCGACGGTCATACCAGGCAAGCATTGGCGTCAGGATCTCGCCGTGCTCGTCAAGGAACACGCCTGATTCGCCAAAACTGGCAATGCTGATCCGCCTGACTGGCAGTGGCGAGGCGGCGTTCAGTTGCGCTATCGCCTGACGGACCTCCTGCCAGAGGGCGTCGATATCGAAATCGACATCACCCTGTGGAGAGATCTGTTTTGCCGTCACGAATTTATGCGCGCCCAACGTCGTTGCATCCAGGCAGGAAAAGCAGGTGACTTTGCAATTGGTGGTGCCAATATCGATAACGATAGCTGCGCTGTTATCAGGCATAAACCGTGCTCCGCGTCATTCGGAAAATGCCATACAGTACCAGGGCGATAATCGGCACCAGACCAATGGCGATGATATTGCCGTTGAAGATTTCCAGCAGCCAGAAGCGGAACGGGTTGCCGCCATCAAGGAAACTGGAAACCTGTCCGCTGGAGCCTTCGGCAAATTTGAAATTAACGTCTTTCGCCATTCCGGTAATAAACGGCGCGATTTTGGTGGCAATCCACAGGTCGGCAATAATTACCGGGATTGCTGCAATAACGGTGCGGAAAATATTGCCACGGTTGGCTAAAGCTATCATCGAGGCCATTACTGCCAGGTTGGCAAGGTCGCCAAGCGGCAGGACTTCATTACCCGGCAACACAAAAGCGATAAAGACCGAGATGGGCGTCAGCAGCAGGGCGGTGGAGATAATCGCCGGGTTACCTACGGCAACGGCGATATCCAGGCCGATATAGAGATCGTCACGGTCAGGGTATTTGGCGTTGAGATACTTTTTGATGGCTTCAGACAGCGGTAATAAACCTTCCATCAGAATGCGTACCATGCGTGGCAGGATGAACATCACACCGCCAATACTGATGCCAAGCAACAAGACTTTTTTGAAATCGTATCCAGCAATCACGCCGAGCAGAATGCCCAGAATAGTGCCAACCATCATCGGTTCGCCGAAGATGCCAAACTTTTTCTGTACGGTTTCCGGGTCGATATGAATACGATTGAGGCCAGGGATATGGTCGATGATTTTGTCGACCAGCAGACCGACCGGGAAGAACACTACCGAAGAGAGCGTCGGCAATGAAATCCCTTCCAGACCAAAGTATTTTTGTACCAGTGGCGCAGACCAGTCGGCGAGTTTAAGTACTACCACCGCAGCAATCGCCGCCGCCAGCAAACCAAAGAACAGGCTGTCGGTGCTGTAATAAACCAGCGTACCAGCAAGGGCAAAATGCCAGTAGTTCCACATATCTACGTCAACGGTGCGGGTTTTATTTAACGCCAGCATCGCCACGTTAATCAGAATGGTCAGGGGAATAACAAACGGGGCAATTGGCGAACCCCATGTAATTGCGGAAAGTGGCGGCCAGCCTAAATCCACCACCGGTAAATTAATTCCAGTGCGTTCAACCATCGCCTGGGCCGCTGGCCCGACATTGCTGGTAAGAATATCGAAAATGGCATAAATACCGACAAAACCAATGCCGACCGTTAATGACGAGCGTAAGGCTTTAGCGGGTTTTACTTTAAAACAGAGAGCAAGAATAAATAACACCAGCGGCAACATTACCGTGGGGCCAAATCCCAATATATATTGCACAATATTATAGAGGGTATGCGCGATATCGTTCATAATAAACCTCTTTTTCAGGCGAGAGCGCACCTCGCGTTAGCGCCTGATGGAGTGTGTTGAAATTAATTATTATTAATTACTTTTTAAGGATAGAAACAATTTGCGCCAGCACTTTCTCTTCGCCAATACCGGTAATAATTGGCAAGCCGTTAACCACCGGCACGTCGAGTTCATAAGGTACTTTCGTGGTTGAAACAACCAGTGCTACGCCGTCGGTATTTCCGGGTAAAGAGGCAACGTTGGTTTGGGAATAATTGACGTTAAGACCGTGCTCTTTGCAATATTCCATGACTTTTTCTGTTACCGCCGTGGATGTGGCAATCCCCGTGGCGCAGACAAATAAAATAGTTTGACTCATATTTCACCTCGTTCTTTCATTTTGTTTAAGATTACTGTGTGTATTTCTGTTGTTTCCATCGTAAGCAGGGCGCACATAAAGGGCGTATCCTGAATCATCTCCATAATCCAGCCCAGGGCATTTAATTGTTTGTTGCTTTCGCTTAATGCGAGCAAAAAAATCACTCTTACAGGTACGGGGTCAGGATCGCCGCCCATATCGGCAAACTCTACCGGCTCCGGCAGGATGCCGACGGCAATTGCATTGTGTCTGACATGTTTATGATCCGTGTGTGGAATGGCGACGCACGGTGGTTCGGTAGGCAGCCCCGTTGGGTACGTTGCCTCACGTTTCAGCACATGGTCGGCAAAATCAGGGACCACCAGTTCGGCGGTAACCAACGGTTGCGCTAACTGACGGATGATCTCTTCAACGCTTAACCCTGCCGGAAGTCGTTGAATATAATTTTCCTGAAACAGTATGCCTTGCATTTTATTCCTCTTAAAAAAATGTACTTAACTCACTTCCCGCCGTTGCAGCACGGTGCCAAGATAATATTTATTTCCTTTTAACCAGACATTGCCAAACTCAACGGGTAACCCTCGGGAGAAAAAGACTAACTGCTCCAGATGCAAAACGGGGGCATCTTCACTGATATCTAAAAAATGGCCGCGTTCATTACCAATTAATCGCGCGGCATAGCGGCTTTCCGAGTAGCGAATTTTTCTTTGCGACAAACTTTCAATGGTTGGAAATAAATTGTGTTGATTAAAATCTATTTCCGCGATGCCGGGGCATAACTCAATATTGATACGGTTCTCTATCAGCATCGCTTTTTCATCACCAATTGAACGTAAACGCTCAAGGTAAAGAATATCCTGACCGGGCGTTATTCTTAATTTCTCTGCCACATAACGATTAGCCGGTTCAATCCGTGACGTAATAACTTCAGTGGTAAAATGTATTTTCTGGCTTTCCAGCGATTCCGCGAATGACAATAATCCTTCACCTAACGGATATGCCACGTTCTCTTTTTTAACAAATGTTCCCTTGCCCTGGACCTGAATCAACACGCCTTCTTTTACCAGTTGGGCGACCGCTTTTTTAACGGTTCCCCGACTCACTTCCAGCATATCCATAATCTGGTATTCCGAAGGAATGCGATCGTCTTCCACCAGATCCCCGGTATAAATACTTTCTCTTATCCACTCCACCACTTGTTGATAAAGCGGTATTTGGGACGACTTACTTAATGATTTCATGGCGCGCACCTGAACATTCACAGTTGTCTATGGACAATCATGGACAACTTCAAGCGTATAGTAGGTGAACAGGCGAAAAAGAGGATCGAAGCGTCTCACATTTTGGGGGACCAAATCGTGATCAAAAAAATGTGACGCAAGTCGAAATTTGGCAGAAATTTACTGCGCCGTCAGGAAATAACGGCGCGTTGGTAGGAGTTAATCTTCCTTCGGCAAGCACTGCAAATGCCCGTGCCGCACGCCGCGTTGGGCGATAACGTCATCGGCAAAATGCTGCACGTCGCCCATGTCACCTTTCAGCACGGCAATTTCCAGACAGTCGTCGTGATTAATGTGCACATGCAGCGTGGCGACCGAGAGATCGTGGTGGTGATGCTGCGTGGAGACAATACGGCTGGCTAAGTCGCGTTTTTCGTGTTCATACACATACGACAGCACCGCGAAACCTTGTGTGCCGTGCTGCTGGGTAGCTTCCTGTGCCAGGGCGCTGCGCAGAATATCGCGGATAGCTTCGGAACGGTTGTTATAACCACGACGCTGGCTCAGGCTGTCCAGCGTCTCCAGTAAATCGTCATCAAGCGTGATGGTGACTCGTTGCATTTGCGTTAAACCTTTTCTGTGGCGCGACGGCGCACGGGGAATGCGGGTAATACCGCGTTTTGTAGCACACGTCCGGCGTTAGAGGAAAAGGTTAATTTATCTCCCACCACCTGGGTTTCGATGATTTGTCCGTTGTCCATCACCATCACCCGCTGACAGAAGCGTTCTACAAGACGTAAGTCGTGGGTGATGAACAGGCAGGCGGTGCCAAACTGTTGTTGTAGCTTTTTCAGCAGGCGAATGACGCCCGCCTGTAACACGAGATCAAGGTTAGAAACGGCTTCATCCAGAATCAGCAGTTTCGGTTCGACCGCCAGCGCGCGCGCAAGGCAGACGCGCTGGAGCTGGCCGCCGCTTAACTGCGGTGGGCGCTTGTCGAGCACGCTGTCGTCGAGGTCGACCGCCTTCAGCATTTCGCTGGCGCGCGCCAGTTGCTCCGATTTTTTCAGCGATAGCAGGTGGCGCATCGGTTCACGCAGGATCTCGCGCACGGTTTTGCGCGGGTTAACGGCGCTGATAGAGTCCTGAAATACCATCTGAATATCGCGACGGAAGGCTTTTCGCTGGGCGCGATTAAGTTTCGTCAACGGTTCGCCGCGCCAGCTAATATTCCCATGTGAGGGCGATTCTAAGCCTACCAGCAGCCGCGCGAGAGTGCTTTTCCCGCAGCCGCTACGCCCCAGCAGGGCGACGGTTTCACCGCTTTTCAGGGTCAGGGAAACGTTATTCAGCACCGCCTGATGCTGGTGCTTACCGCTGAATCCACCGTGCGCATAGTGATGGGAAAGGTCGCAGACGTTAAGTAAAGTCATGATGCCAGCTCCATACCGTAGAGGGCGAGATGAGCGGAAACCAGGCTGCGCGTCACCGCATGTTTGGGGGCGTTAAACAGCGTTTCTACATCGCCCTGTTCGACAATCTTACCGTGCGACATCACCGCCACGTCATCCGCCAGACGCGCCACAACGCCCATATCATGGGTGACCAGCAGCATTCCCGGTGCTTGTTTTTGCATAATGCTTTCCAGCAGATCGAGAATGCGGGCCTGCGCCACCACGTCAAGGTCAGTGGTAGGTTCATCGGCGATGATAAATGGTGATTCACACAGCACCGCCATCGCAATCATCATGCGCTGCAACATGCCGCCGCTCATCTCGAACGGGTACAGCTTCAGCACGCGTGCGGCGTTTTCCAGCCCCACCGCTTCTATGGCTGCGGTAAGCGTGGCGTCGTCGGCGGGTTTCCCCAGCGCCAGGCAGGTTTCACGCGCGTGGGTGTGCATGGTGTGCAGCGGATTAAAGGCGCTGCGCGGGTTCTGCATGATGGTGGCAATTTTGATGCCGCGCAGGGCGCAGGGAGAAACCGGTTTGCCATCGGCTAAAATTTCCCCCGCCGTCTGGCGAACGCCAGCGGGCAGAATGCCCAGCGCTGCGGCGCAGGTCAGTGATTTTCCGCTGCCGCTGCCGCCGACTAACGCCAGCACGCGCCCGCGTTGCAGGGTTAACGATACACCGTGCACCAGCGGCTGCGCGGCCTGTAGCGCGATATTACGTAGTTCAATCTGTTGCGGCATTAGTGTGCGTGCTCCGTCACCAGATGAGGATCCAGATGATCGCGCAGTGCGTCACCCACCAGGTTAAAGGCCATCACGCTGATAAACAGCGCCAGCCCCGGCCAGAACATTTGCAGCGGCTGGGTCCAGATATACTGGCGCGCGTCGTTAATCATCACGCCCCATTCGGCGGTCGGCGCGGTCACGCCGAGGCCGAGGAAGGACATACCCGCGACGTGCAGCATCATATGGCCGATATCCAGCGTTGCCAGCACCAGCAGCGAGGGGATCACCGCACCTGCCAGATGATCAACAAACACCCGCACATGGCCCGCACCAGAAAGCCGTGACGCCAGCACAAACTCGCGCTGGCGCAGTGAAATCACCAGGCTGCGCACCATGCGTGCATACCACGCCCAGTGCGACAGGGCGATGGCGATAATTACGTTGGTCAGCCCGGTGCCGAGCACGCCAACCATAAAGAACGACAGAATCGAGGTCGGGAAGGTCATAAACATATCGGCAACGCGCATGGTGGCCTGATCAACGCGCCCGCCAATCAGTCCGGCGCTGCCGCCAATAACCAGCCCTAATGTCAGTACCAGCAGCAGGCAGGCCATTACCGAACCGAGCGACACGCGGGTCGCCGCCATCAGCCGCGAGAAAATATCGCGTCCTAAGTGATCGGTGCCCAGCCAGTGCTGCGCATCCGGCGAAAGCAGGCGCGACGGCAAATCAATCGCCTGGGGGTCATACGGCAGCCACCACTGGCTGGTGAGCGCAATCAGCGCCAGCAGGGCGATAATGATCAGCGCCAGGCGAACCGACCAGCGGGAAGAGAGGAAAAAGTTCACGCGTGCGCTCCTTCATGGCGACGAATGCGCGGGTCCAGCGCGGCGTTGAGCAAATCAACAATCAAATTACAGACCACAAAAACCACCACCATCATCAGCGTAAAGCACTGAATAACCGGATAGTCACGGTTAAAAATCGCCGACACCGCATAGCGCCCGACGCCCGGCCAGGCAAAGATGTTTTCGATAATCATCGTCCCGCCGATCAGTTCGCCAATGTGCATCCCCACGGCAGTGATCATCGGCAGCGAGGCATTGCGCAGAATATGGCGGCGTTCGGTCTGTTTGTCGTTCAGGCCGCGTAGCCGCGCCCAGGTGACGTGACGCTGACCGGCGACGTCCAGCATACTGGCGCGCAGCAGACGCGCGTTAATCGCCAGCGACATAAAGGCAATGGAAACCGCAGGCAAAATGATGTGCTGCCAGCCGCCGTAACCCATTGCGGGTAGCCATTGCAGATAGACCGAGAAAAACATCACCAGCAAAAACGCCAGCCAGAAGTTAGGCATCGACACACCGAGAAACGCGATGAAACGTACGGCGAAATCCGGCAGACGGTCGCGATGGCGCGCCGCCCAGATACCGAGAGGTACGGAAGTGAGCAGAATTAATACCAGCGCCGCACCTGCCAGTTCCAGCGTGGCGGGCAGGAAGTTCAGCATATCGTCCAGCACCGGGCGTTGGCTGGCGAATGAGATTCCAAAGTCAAGATGCAGCGCCTTCCACAACCAGGTACCGTACTGGACGTACAGCGGCTGATCCAGTCCCAGCATGGTGCGGGTAGAGGCCAGCATCTCCGGCGTTGGCGGCAGGTTAGATAAACGCAAATAATCGAGCGCCGGGTCGCCGGTGCCGAGGCGCAGCATCAGAAAAATGATCACCGAGGCGGCGAGTACCATCGGGATCAGCAGCAGAAAGCGGCGTAATACGTAACGCAACATTAAGGTTTCACCGGTTTAATCTGTTCGAACGGAATTTCGGTGGCGATCGGCGCGTAGGGGATGTTACCCAGCTCCGGTTTTGATACCACCATCATTGAGATGTAACTGATAGGCAGATAAACCGCCTCGTCATGCAGACGGGTCAGAATGTCGCGATACAGCGCCTGACGTTGCGTTTCGTCATGGGTCGCCAGCACTTCGCCGATCTCTTTATCAATCAGCGGCTTGTCGGCTAATCCTTGCTGTGCCTGGAAATCAGCGTGCGACGGTACGCGCATTGAACTCAGGAAGGCGTGTGGGTCGTATGGCGCGCCCCAGGTGCGGTGGAAAATCATGCCAAAACGACCGTCGCGCTGACGAGCATAGATACTGCTCTCTTCTTCGCCAATCAGCGAGACATCTGCGCCAATCTGGCGCATATCAGCCTGAATGATTTCCGCCATCGATTTACTTAACGCATCGGTGCCGATGAACGACAGTTCAATGCGCAGCGGCTGACCGTTTTTCTCGCGGATGTCTTTGCCCGCAGGTAGCGTCCAACCGGCTTTTTCCAGCAACTCTTTCGCTTTCTGCGGATCGTACTGGCGTGGTTTCAGGCCGAGATTAGCGTAAGGCACAGAAGGGGCAAACAGGGTGTCGGCAACCTGCTGGGTGCCATACAACGCGTTATCAATCAGCGATTTTTTGTTTACCGCGTAATTGAGAGCTTCACGTACTGCCAGCTCGTTGGTGGGGGCTTTGGCGGTATTAAGTGCCAGCATCACGGTTTCGATCGGCTGTGACAGTTGGGTGTGATAAGCCGGATTCTGGCTAAAGCGGGCGAAGGTATCGAGCGGTAATAACCCTTCGTTTCCGTACAGCAGGTCGATATCGCCAGTTTCAAACGCTACCGCGCGGGTAGTCGGGTCCGGGATCACGTTAAAAGTGATCTTTTTAATCGCCGGCTTTTCGCCCCAGTAGTTTTCGTTTCGGACGAAGACATCGTACTGATTCAGTTTCGATTCCTGCAAAACCCACGGCCCGGTGCCAATCGGCGCTTTAATCCCGTTCATGGTTTCATGGTTTTTAAACTGCGAGGGGGCGATAAAGCGGAAAGGGCGTGGCAGGGCCAGTTCTTGCAGGAAAGGATAGTAGGCGCTTTTCAGGGTGATTTGCAGCTCGTTTTTACTGAGTGCTTTGACATCAACAATCTGGTTTGCCAGCTCCAGCCAGGCGTGACGTTGACGGTTATCGAGCACTGCGCGGAAGTTTTCTG
Organism: Escherichia sp. E14S1; assembly: GCF_004211995.1. Lineage (NCBI taxonomy): Bacteria > Pseudomonadati > Pseudomonadota > Gammaproteobacteria > Enterobacterales > Enterobacteriaceae > Escherichia > Escherichia sp. E14S1. The sequence goes on along the minus strand of NZ_RHJQ01000014.1, from coordinate 163,085 downwards.
CCGCCGCCTCTGCATCAAACGGTTCGCCGTTAGAGAATTTCACGCCATCACGCAGAGTGAAGGTCCAGGTTTTGCCATCTTCCGAATGGGTCCAGCTTGTTGCCAGCCACGGGATCACCGAACCGTCTGCCTGATATTTCACCAGCGGTTCATAAACCATGCTCTGGGCGAACATCTGATTAGGCGTGTAAAGGTGTGGGTTTAGTGGCCCGACATTCACCGGCCAGGCGGTGGTGATTTCATCTGGCGCGGCGGCATGAACGATAAAAGACGCACAAGCCAGCAGCGCAAATAGAGTGCGGCGGAGTGTGGAGAGCATGGTAACCCCAATGGATTAAAATAGATGGCGGAAATAAGTATGACGATTTTAAGTATTCGTCATACTGATTACCTGTTCTGGATCAAGAGATAGGCAGTCGGACGGGCGGATCAGTTAACTGAATCGATCCATTGCACACTGTCAGCGGTGAGCGTAAAGGGGGTAGGAGTGCAGATTGCCAGGCTTAAATTGTCGAGCTGGCAATGGCTAACTGACAGCGATGACTGATAGGTGCTGTCTACGCTGACGATTTGCCAGGCGCTGCCACCACGCTGTTTAACGATGGCTTCTTTGCGCGTCCAGATGCGCCAGAACATTTCCAGTTGCTGATCAGGATGCACGGCGTCCATCTCAGCGTGTTCCCCAAGGCTGAACACGGCGTTCGCCAGCCAGCGCCAGTTGGCGCGCGGGCGAATCACTTCGATATCGCAGCCGACTTCGCCTTCATCGCTCAACAGCAGGGCGATATCGTCACCGCTATGGCTTAAGTTGAACCATAGCGGCGTTTCCGGCGCGAATGCCGGTTTGCCTTGTTCGCCATAGATGATCTCCGGTAGCGGGGAAAGCGTGTGCGAAAGCAATGCACGCCCCGCCAGCCAGCGTTCGCGTCGTGGACCTTGCGGTGCTTGATCGTGTAAAGCCGGTGGCAGTGGAGCTGCGCTTAAGGTCGAAACTTTCCCCAGAACTATCCGATACATATCAGGGCCAACGTTTAATGATGATGGATGTATTAATGCCGCCAAAGGCAAAGTTGTTACTCTGCAAAAACTCACAATCAACCTTGCGGGCTTCATGCATGATGTAATCCAGCGCGCCACAATTCGGGTCTGGTTTATTCAGGTTTAGCGTAGGAGCAAACCAGCCTTCGCGCATCATTTGCAGACTCATCCAGGCTTCGAGCGCGCCACAGGCACCAAGCGTATGACCAAAATAACTTTTCAGCGAGGAGAGCGGCACATTATCACCGTAAATGGTTGCTGTCGCCAGACTTTCTGCCATATCACCACGATCGGTCGCCGTGCCATGCGCTGAAATATAGCCGATATCTTGTGCGCTTAACCCGGCGATTTTCAGCGATTGCTCCATACAATACTGCATGGTCTCACGCTGTGGCTGGGTGATATGCGCGGCGTCGCAGTTAGTCGCAAAGCCGACGATTTCACCGTAAATGGTCGCGCCGCGCGCTTTGGCGTGCTCCAGTTCTTCGAGGATGAGCGTCCCTGCGCCTTCACCAATCACCAGCCCGTCGCGGTTTTCATCGAACGGTGAAGGTGTGGTTTTCGGCGCATCATTGTGCTGGCTGGTGGCGAAAAGCGTATCAAATACCGCTGCTTCTGAAGGACATAACTCTTCGGCACCACCAGCAACCATCACCGTTTGATAACCGTGGCGAATGGCTTCCCACGCATAACCGATCGCCTGGCTGCCGGAGGTACAAGCGCTGGAGGTTGGGATCACCCGCCCGCGCAGGCCGAAAAAGAGGCCAGTATTAACGGCGGTGGTGTGCGGCATCATCTGCACATAGGTGGTGCCAGTGATGTTATTGGTGTGCTTTTCAGTCAGCATGGTGGCGAACTCGCTTACCGGGCCGGTACTGCCGGTTGATGAACCGTACGCAATGCCCGTTTCGCCGCTGGTTAATATCGGATCGCCAATCAACCCTGCCTGCTCTAACGCCAGCTCGCTGGCGCGGGTCGACATTTGCGACACGCGGCCCATCGCACGGATACGCTTGCGGGTGTAGTGCTCCGGTAGCGTGAAATCATCAATAGGCGCGCCAAGCAGGGTGTGCAGGCCATCGTAAACCTGCCACTCCGGCATTTTGCGCACCGAGTTTTCATACGCCAGTAAGCGTGCAGAAACGTCCTGCCAGTTTTCACCAAAGGCAGTCACGCCGCCCATTCCTGTAATCACTACGCGACGTGTCATAACATCCCTCCGTTGATGGAAATAACCTGGCGGGTGACGTAACCCGCAATATCAGACATTAAATAGCTGGCAAGCCCGGCAACTTCTTCCGCCTGGCCCATGCGTTTCATTGGGATCATCGACATTGCCTCTTTCAGGGCGCTCTCTTCCATTTCGATCATCCCGGTATCAATAAGTCCCGGCGCGATGCAGTTGACGGTGATTTTGCGCTTCGCGAGTTCGATAGCCAGCGCTTTTGTTGCGCCGATAATTCCGGCTTTGGCAGCGCTGTAATTCACCTGGCCGCGATTGCCCATTACGCCGGAAACCGAGGACAGCGTGATGATGCGTCCGCCCTGGCGCGCACCGATCATCGGCATAATGCACGGCTGAATGACGTTGTAGAAACTGTCGAGATTGGTGTGGATCACCGCATCCCAGTCGTCATCGCTTAAAGCCGGAAAAGCGGCGTCGCGGGCGATCCCGGCGTTACTGACTACGCCGTACCAGGCGCCGTGTTGCGCGATCTCGTGCTCCAGCACTTCCCGACATTGTTCGCGGTTTGCGACGTCGAAACTGAGCAAACGCCCGTTACCACCGTTGGCGACAATGGCATTCAGCGTTTCCTGAGCGCCTGCGGCGTCACGGTGATAGTGAACGCCAATGTTAAAGCCGTCTGCCGCCAGTTGACAGGCGATGGCGCGACCAATGCCTTTGCTGGCACCAGTAACCAGAACTGAACGACTCATCAGGACGCTCCTTGTTGAAACAGGGTGGTAAGTTCTTCCGCGGTCGGCTGGAAGGTGTTAATGCGGCCCGTCGCCTCGCCGTCGTTGATGCTGCACTCAAAACTGCCGAAGCGATCGTCTTGCATCAGCAGTTTGACGGTAATGGTCAGCGTCTGGCCTGCGGGCAGAATGCCAGTGGTGCAAAGCAATTCACGCGCGCCCAGTACCATCCCTAACTCAATACTGTTTTTGCCCTGCTGGTGGCGATGCCAGCCAGACCAGACGCCGACGGTTTGCGCCATCAGTTCAAGGGCAAACCAGCCAGGGAGATTGCCGTCCGGGTCGAGAAACGGTGCCAGTACGCCACTGGGCGAGACTGTTACGCGGCACACCGCGCTGTCATCGCTGACGCTCACCACTTCTTCCAGCAGTAACATGGGCGCGTCGTGGGGCAGATAAGCGCCGGGTGATAAATAGTGGCTCACGAAACCCTCCCGAGCAGAATGCTGGCGTTATTGCCGCCAAAGGCGAAGGAATTGGACAGGATCACCGGACGTGCCAGCGGCTGCGGTTGTTCGATAATGCCACACGGTGGCAGCCTGGGATCGCGCGGCGACAGGCTGAAGTCCTGAGCGGGCAGCGGTAAATCACGCTGTAAGATCAACATGCTGATTGCCGCCTCGGTAATGCCCGCCGCGCCCAGCGTGTGTCCGGTCAAATGTTTGGTGGAGCTGCAAGGTACGCGTTCGCCAAACAGGGCGTTAACCACCATTGATTCAATCTGATCGTTGAGTTGTGTGGCGGTGCCGTGCAGGTTGATATAGCCGACGTCATCTGGCGTAAGCTGCGCATCGGTCAGCACCTGATTAATAGCGCGGATCGCCCCTTCGCCCTGCGGATGCGGGGCCGAAATATGGTAAGCGTCGCTTGATTCACCAACGCCCAGCAACGCGATGGGCTGCGGTTCGCGGGTTAATAACATCAGCCCCGCCCCTTCGCCAATGGTAATACCCGCGCGGTCACGACCAAACGGCTGACATAAGGTTGGCGAGAGCGATTCGAGGCTGTGAAAACCGTTAATCGGCATTCGGCTCAGGGTATCTGCGCCACCCACAATGGCGGCATCGACCAGCCCCGCTTCGATAAGTCTGCGCCCGCTGATCATCGCTCTGGCACTGGAGGAGCAGGCGGTTGAAAGGGTATAGGCCGGGCCGTCGAGCGCCAGCCAGTGGCTGAGAAAACGCGACGGATCGCCGAGTTCCTGTTGTGCATAGTGCCACGTGGTGCTCGGCTGTCCGTTGGTGCGCAGCTTAACGTGCGTGTCGCCTTCATGCAGGCCGGAGGTGCTGGTGCCAAGCACAATCGCGATGCGCTCGCGGCCATATTTCGCGATAGCGTCATCAACCTGCGGCTGGATCTGCGCCAGCGCCGCCAGCAGGATCTGATTGTTGCGCGAGCGGTGCGCAGCGAATTTTTCCGGGATAAGCGGAAGCTCGCCATCCACGCCAGCCAGGACCGCCTGCGGATGCCCCTGCAACCAGCCTGCGCGTGGGCGCATTCCGGGAGCAACACCGCGAGCCAGGTTGGCTGCAATTTCGTCAAGGTTATCTCCCAGGGCGTTGATCATGCCAACGGCGGAAATATAAATCATATCAGTCACCTAAGTATTGAATGGTGATGTGGTATTTAAAGACATGCTGCTCAATGCTGATTGGCACGCGTTTGCCCTTGCGATTCAGATAGGTGATTTCCGTGACCAGTTTGCCGCTGGCGTTACGCAGCTCGCGTTTGTCACCGTTGTCGCGAAGTGTCCAGCCTGCGGGGAGTTGCGGTTGCCAGGCGCTAATCGGCCAGTGGCTGAGCATTACGTCAGCCAGTACCTGACTTGCGGGCGGTAACTGTGGGACGACGATGGATTGCTCGGCGCGTAGCCCTTGCGCATCGTAGGTCACCAGAAACAGGCGAATGCCGACCGACGACAGCCCGGCAAGGGTGATTTTCTGGTCGTCGGCGTTAAGCATCACTAGCAGCGACTGGGTTTTGCCGTTGAAGCTGCCGGTCAACAGTTGCTGGGAATTGACGGCGGGTGAAATCCCCGGCGCAGGCAGCGTGATGCGCGTGCCAGGTTGCAGCCACGCCTGCGGGCGACCTTCCTGTTCCGGTTGCGAGTGGCTACAGCCGGTGAGGATAAGCGTAGCGGTCAGGGCGAACGCTCGCCAGAATGTGGGTTTGATCATTTTTTTGTTCTCTTTTTATCGGGCATAGCCAGCGGCGAAAGCAGGAAGGCGGTGAAAATACCGCTCACCAGCACAATGCCAAAACTGCTGATGGCCTGGGTGGCGCTGAATACCAGCATTCCCAGCGTCAGTAAGGTGGTGAGCATTGCCAGCATGATCGCCAGTAGTGAAGTTAACGGTGTACCGCGCGGATTACTGAAAAATAGTGTGTAGTTGATGCCGATGCCAAGCACCAGCACCAGCGCCAGTAGCGAAAAGAGATTCACCGCCTGCCCGCTCATCGCCAGCACTGCCAGACCGCAGCCCAGAGAAAGCACCGAAGGTACAAGGCTGATAAGCCCTTTGCGCCAGCCGAGGCGGGCCACCGCGCCGCAGGCAATTACTGCCAGCGCCACCAGCAACAAACCGGTTAACACATAACGGTAAAGTGCGAACAATTCATCAAAGGTGTTTTTGCGATCAACCCAGGCAATGCCGCCAGGGTAATAGCTGGCTATTTCCTGCAACAACGCGCTACTTTTAACCCCTTCAACCGGCACCAGTACGCCGCTTGCGCCGTTTTCCAGCGTCAGCCACAGCAGACGCCAGCCTTCACTGGCGGGGCTTGCCAGCCATTCATCAACGTTCACTGGCATGGCGTTGAGATCTGGTTTCACCGCCGTCAGCCCGGCATTTTGCAGCGCTTTTGTTACCGTCGGGGCCGCCGTTTTCAGCAGGTCTAAATCTTCCTTCTGCCGCGCCAGGGAGTTCAGCGGAATAGTGCGGTAGTTGCTGATAAGGCCGTCTTTTTTCGCTTTCTCCAGCGAGGTGGTAAATGTCTCCAGTCGTCCCAAGGTTTGCTGTGGGGAGTCGCCGTAAACTACAAACCATTTTTGATCGACGCTTTGTCCGGTCAGGGCGGTAATGGCTTTTTCCTGCGCCAGAATATGCTGCGGCAGCGCCTGTAACTGCGAGATATCGTCATCGACGCGCAGCATTGACATCCCCGCCAGCGAAAACAGCGCCAGCGCGACGGGCAGACCCAGCGACAGTTTTTTATTACGCCGCCATGCTGCCAGCCAGCGCAGCATCAGCGCCATCGCCGGAACCGGGCGCACCGGCAGGCCACGGCACAGCCACGGATGCCAGAACAGGACGGTCAGACAGGAGGCGCTCAACCCGACGGCGGCAAAAATCGCCATCTGGCGAATGCCGGGGAAGGGGGCGAGCATCATAATCAGATACGCCGCCACGGTGGTGAGCAGCGCCAGCAGCAGGGCATTGTGCACTTTTGCCAGGCTTTGCCACGGCGAAACGTCATTGCCGTGTACCATCCGCTCGGTAAGGTAATAGAGCGTGTAGTCAGCGGAAATGCCAATAACGCTCATGCTCATCACCAGCGTCATCAGGTGTAATTCACCGAAAATCAACAAGGTGGCGACCGTTCCCGCCAGCGCGCCGATGCCGATGGAAATCACGCAAAGCAGCAACGGACGTAAAGAGCGGAACACCGCCACAATCAGCAATATCACCCCCAGCAGCGTTACCACGCCCAGGGTGGAGATATCCTGCTTCGCTTGTTGACTGGCGTAATCGCTGTAAAACACCGTGCCGCGCGAGAGCAGTTGCGCCTGCGGGTAACGTGTTTTCAGATCTTTTTCCAGCGTATTCAGGGTCGTGATGAGCTTGTGGGTTTGCTGCATATCAAACGACGATCCCGCCAGTTCGCCGTGCAGCAGATACCAGTAGTTTCCCTGGGGATCCTGCGTCACCAGCCAGCCGTCCATCAGTCGTAAACGCTGGCCGTTTTTCGCCATCGCCAGCTGCGAGCCGCGCATTAACATCAGCGGATCGTTTTGCAGCTCCTTGCCGCTTACCCCGGAGAACGCAGAATAAAGCTGGGAGAGGATCCACTGCGCCTGCGCTTCGCCGCCGTTTTGCAGGCGGACGCGAGTGTCGGGGTCAATCAGGCCGTTGCGGTGCTGCCAGAAAAATGCTCCCCACGCCTGCTGGCTGGCGGCATCCATTGGCCCTTTAACGTCGCCGAGCGCAGCGGATTTTTGCAGCAGCGTCAGCCACTCCTGAGCCACCCTGGGATTAGCCTCTTTACCGGGGCTGACCAGCCACACCAGTTGGCGGTCCAGACGCTGCATAAAGCCGTCATTCAGCGCTGGGGGAATATCGCCCATCGCCTGTTTGGGTAACATTGCCAGCACGCTACTGTTCAGCCGTGATTGCGGCAGCAGAATCAGCAACGCCGCCGCCATGACCAGGCAGACGATCCCCCATAACAGCGCGGGGCGTTTACTGGGCGGCAAAACGTTGGCGTTCGTCATCGGTCAGTTGCGCTGGCGTCAGTTGATGTTGGGTAAGAGCGATACCGGTGCGATCGCCCTGTTTATCATTAAGCTGAATGCTCTCCAGATAGGTTTGCCCGGCGAGATCGATGGTGTTGAAAATTTTATCCAGCGGCGTGGTGGTCGGCGTCAGGCGCAGCGTCCAGCGGCCTTCGCCTTTGTCAGCAAATTCGACGCGGAAGTTTTGTTCCAGCACTTTGCGATCGGCCTGAAACAGCGCGCGCAGCAGGTGGTTAAACTGGAACATCTGCGGGTTATTTTCTGCCGTGATGATTTGCGGCGGCTGACCGTTGATCACCTGCACCATGCGTTTATCGTCCAGCAATAGCTGCATGGGGAACGGTGAGGTTTGATCCCACAATAACCCATGGTCGCGGGCGATCAACATCTGGCCCTGAGATCGCAGCGGCTGCGGCAGATCTTTAATCGTCCGGGTTTGATCGAAATGGGCGCGGATCACCGGCTGTTCGGTAAAGCGTTGCTGAAGATCGTCCAGGGTCAGGGCGCTGACAAACGGGCTAATCAGCATCGCCAGCAGCGGCAAAAATTTCATGGTTTGACTCCCATGCGTTCAAACAGAATATCGGGGCTGACAAAGCACAGTTCGCGGCTTTTCTCGTCGACCGCGACCTGAATGGTGTATCCGGTGGTGGCGCGTTTACCCGTTTCGGCATCGAAAATCTGATAGCTAATCCGCAGACGGTTTTCGAACTCTTCGATATGCGCACGCACGCGGATGCGTTGCTCAAAGGTGAGAGCGTGGCGATATTTCACCCGCGCATCGACCACTGGCCACAAATAACCTGACTCTTTCATCTGCCGATAGCCGTAATTGAACTGGTTGAGCAGCGCCTCGCGGGCCACTTCAAAGTAGCGAAAATAGTTACCGTGCCAGGCCACGCCCATCATATCGACATCGTGAAAGGGAATGGTCAGCTCGACTTCAGCGGTAAATCGGGGATCGTTAAGCACCCTTTACTCCTTGTCCTGAATTTCCGGCAGTTGCCAGAAATCGAAAAAATTAAACCAGTCGAGGGGCGACTGGAGCGCGTAATGTTCCAGACGCGCGGCGTAGTGGTCGATAGCGTTTTGCAGCGCCTGTTGGCGTTCGCCACGCGGCAACAGCAGCGGGTCGGCAAAGGTTTCGCAGTGAATATGCAGCTTGCCGTGCTGGCGCAGGGCGAAAATCAGATTCACCGGGCAGCGCAAAATGGACGCGAGAATAAACGGCCCCTGTGGGAAAGGTGCAGGCTGACCCATAAACGGACTCCAGCAGACGCGCCAGTCGCCGCCGCGTTGCGGGTTGACGGCGATGCGGTCACCGACAATCGCCACCCATTCGCCGTTATCCAGCTTCTCTTTCAGCAGGATGGCGGTTTCCGGGCCGATATCTGTTACCGGGAGCAGGTTAATGCCTGCCTGAGGAGCCATCTCCTGCATTATCTGTTTAAAGCGTTGGGCATTTTCGCTAAACACCAGCGCGTTAATGGTTTTGTAGCCCTGAATTTTTGCCAGCGCCCGGCACACTTCGACATCGCCAAGATGCGAGGCCAGCAGCAATTTGCCGCGCGGATCGCGGACGTCAAGCGCCGCTTCTGCGCCTGGCGCAAACAGCACATCGCGCCCCAGTTGCAGCTCGCCGCGCCAACTGGCGATTTTGTCGAGCATGGCGTTGCCGAAACGTAAAAAGTGCTGGTAGCTGTTGAGTTTTGCTGCCTGTGGTTGATGCTGGCGCACACGGGCGAGCCAGTCTTGCGATGCTTTACGCGCACGGGAGGCGGTGAGCCAGTAGACGCCCACTACCGGGTAAAGCAGCGCGCTAAACGCCGTTCTTCCCAGCAGACGCCAGACCAGCAGCATCAGGCGCATTCCCCATAATCCTTTCACTTCACTCTGCCGCGCCCAGTGGCTGGAAGAGCGGCGCATTAACAGCGAAGGAATACGCGGCAACATGCCGAAAAACAGACGCGTGTGCATGAGCGAGATGCGGACGTTATCTTTCAGGGCATCAAAATGCGAAAGCCCGTCTAGCGGATAGGTGACGCGGGTCGGCACGAAATAACTGGTATTTCCCTGCCAGTAGAGGCGCACCATCACTTCGGTGTCGAAATCCATCCGCTTGCCGATGGTGGCGTGTTTTGCCAGTTGCAGCGTTGGCGCAACCGGATAAACGCGAAAGCCGCACATGCTGTCTTTCAGTTGCAGGGAGAGCGTTTCGATCCATACCCAGACGTGGGTGACCCAGCGCCCGTACAGCCGTGAGCGGGGGATGGATTCATCGTAAATCGGCTGGCCGGAGATCAGCGCCGCAGGGTGCTGTTCGGCAAGTGCCAGCAGTTTGGGGATATCTTCAATCGCGTGTTGACCGTCAGCATCCACCTGCACCGCATGGCTGAACCCCGCGTCTGCCGCCGCCTGTAAGCCGCGCATCACCGCCGCGCCTTTGCCTGCGTTTTCTGCCTGGCGAATTAAGGTCACGCCAGGCTGTTCGCTAACCAGCTTATCCAGTTGCTGTTGCGTGGCGGCATCGCTGCCGTCATCCACCACAATACAGGGCAGATTAAATGGCTTAAGACGCGCCAGCACGCCCGGCATCATTGCGCCGTGGTTGTAGCAGGGGATCAACACGCAGGGAGAAAAGTTTACCGACATAGGCGGATCTTCCCGCTACTGGCGGTGTGGCGGGCGTCACCGTCGTGACGCTGATAGCTAAAGCTCAGAATCTGGCGATCTTCCTGCCAGTTAAGCGTGAGCGTGACGCGGTTTTCCGGCAGCAACGGAGACTGGAATTTTATGTTCTGAATGGAGTGAAAACGCCAGCCGGGCGCGAGCAGAGTGAGCGCGTAGCTCATCGCCCAGTCGATTTGCGCCACGCCAGGGAGTAATGGTTGCACGGCAAAATGACCGCGAAACCAGAACAGATCTGCCCTGAGATGCAAAACAATCTCAAGGTGATTCGCTTGTGCCTGATGGCGCTCGATTTCATGGGGCTTCATGAAATAACTCCTGTAATTGCGCATAGACACGCTTGTTCATACTGTTTACTGGCATTTCATCAATAACGCGCCAGTAACGCGGAATGGCAACTGGCTCCAGCGTCGGGCGCAGTAATCGCCGCCAGGTCATTTCCTGGCTATGCCCGCCCCCGTTCTGCCATTGCAGATGAGCTTCGTCATCCAGCACCAGCAAAACGCCAATGCACTGACGCCCGCCGCGCGTAACGGGAACTGCCGCCACCTCGCGAATACCGTCCAGCGCCAGCAGACGTTGTTCCACTTCCTGCAGAGAAATACGTTTTTCTTCAATCTTAACGATGCGCCCACGACGCCCCATCAGATGGAACTGGCCGTCTTCGCTAAACTGTAAGGCATCGTCGAGCAACAGGCCGTTATCTTCCGTCATCAGCGGTGAAAAGAGGCGAAAAGAATCACCTTCTGCCTGGAACTGCATACCTGGGAAAGGCAGCCAGCGGCGTTGCTCCTGTTCGCGGTAACGCCAGGCAATGACGCCGGTTTCCGTGCTGCCGTAGATTTCATCAGGCCAGACGCGTAGCCAGCTCGCGGTGTGTTGTACGTCCTGCCACGGTAGCTCACCACCAGCAGAGAGAAGCACCTGAACAGGCGGCGGGGATAGCTGAGCATCCAGACGCTTCAAAAATGCCGGGCTGCTGATGAAGATATAGTGATGCTGATGACTCAACGCGGCAAACTGTTCGACATACCAGAGCATGGCGGCATGCAGGGGTAATCCCAGCGCCATTGGCAAGAAAATGCGAAAAGTCAGGCCGTACAAATGCTGCGGTAATACGGAACCGACCACCCGACAACCCGCCAGACGTGCGCCTAATCGTTCAGCCAGCAGTTGTGCTTCACGGTCCAGCAAATGAACAGGTTTAATCACCCGCTTCGGCTGCCCCGTGGAACCAGAGGTAAATAGCTCGATATAAGCGTCTGGCGCTATAGCAGCAAAGGTGAATGATTGTGGCGCGACTTGTGGGGAACTTGCTACCAACAGCAATGAACCTTGCCAGTTAAGTTCGCTGTCGCTAAGCACACCATCAAAAAGTTCACGTTGCTCATTAAGCTGGATGACGCGGTTATGCCCCGGAAGCACCGGCGTTTTTCCGGCGTGTAGCGTGGCGAGCAGGGCAACGATAAACAGATAGCTGTTCTCAAAGCATAGCGCCCAGCGTTTCCCGGGCTGTTGCTGTAAACGGCAGATAAGTTGCGCGACATCGTGACGCAAATCGCCCAGTGCCCAGGTGCTTTCGTCCAGCCACGCAATGGGCGTGTCATCAGGGCGTGGCGCAGTCAGCCAGCGTGCAAGCGGTAAGGTCTGCTTCATGAGCGATCTCTTTTCATCACCTGACGGCGCACCAGCCATTCACCAGCCATTAACGTCCCCATCAACAAATAAGCGATCATGCCGTTCCAGGCAGTCCATAACGACATATCGCCATGCAGCGCGGTAAACAGGGCAATTCCGCCGTTGATGATGAAAAAGCCGCACCAGATTTGCGTGACGTGGCGGGTATAGCGCACGCCCTTTTCCGGAAGGTCTGGCTCCTGCAAACGCGCCAACCGCTCAACTATCGGCATTGCCGACCACAGCGAACCGCCAAAAACCGCCAGCATTACCGCATTAACCACTACCGGGTAAAACAGCAGTAGCTGGTGCGTTTTCAACAGAAAGCTGGCGACACACAAGGCGATGCCCACGACAGCGACGATTTGTGTGACAGCTTGTAGCGGCCCCGCCTGGCGACGGGTCTGGCGCAGGCGCAACAAAAGCAGCAGCGCCATCAGCGGCAACAGCCAATGCAGGCCGTTATGTGCCAAACCAAGCCAAATCACAAACGGCCAGGCGAGCAGCAATAATCCGGTCAGCAGCTTAATAATCGGTAGCGAGCGAATGCCCGACATCAGATCAGGCTTCTTGTAGCAGGCGTTCTACGGCCTCTACGACATCCTGGACTGTACGCACTGCTTTAAACTCTTCCGGCTTGATTTTCTTACCGGTTTTCTTTTGCAGGTGCACAATCATGTCAACGGCGTCGATGCTGTCCAGTTCCAGATCTTCGTACAGGCGCGCTTCAGGTTTGATGTCCTGCGGATCGATTTCAAACAGCTTGACCAGCAGGGCTGAGACTTCCTGATAGACGGTTTGTTGTTCTGTCATGATGGCTTTCCTCAGGCGCGTTGCGCAGCAATGAAAGAGGCCAGAGTGGCGACGGAGAAAAAGTGCTGACGCATCTCTTCACTTTCCGCGGAAAGTACAACGCCATATTCATTTTTCACTGCCAGCCCCAGTTCCAGGGCATCGATGGAATCCAGCCCTAAACCGTCGCCGAACAGCGGCGCATCGGTATCGATATCATCAGGAGTCAACTCGTCCAGATTGAGGGTGCTGATGATGAGATTTTTAATTTCCAGATAAAGCGCTTGCATTATTTATTCCTGAGAGAGGTAAACAACCTTGTTGTAATTGAAGCAAAAGATGCCGGTTTAACCGCCTTGCTGCCAGCGCCGGTTCTTGTGAAGTTGCATCGTAAAATTTATTGATTTCTACCCGCCCACGGACTTCAACCGTAAAAAACGGCCTGGCAGGCGGAACGTCATACCATTTACTTTGTTTATCCAGCAGATGCTCGCTACAGCCGATCGTCACGATGCGTAAATCGCTGGCACAGCGCACGGCAATATTCGCTGCCCCGCGCTGCAACGTCATTTTTTCACCAGGCTTCGTTCGCGTGCCTTCGGGGAAAATCAAGATAGTGTCGCCCTGTGCCAGTCGCTGTTGGCAACGGGGTAAGAGGGTTTCAGCTTCGCTGTTGATTAAATAATCTGCCGCCCGCACGACGCCGCCAAGAAAAGGATTTTTTAACAGCGCGCTTTTCACCAGGCAGTCAGTTTCTGGCATGACTGACGCCAGCAGTACGTAATCGATCAGCGTGGGATGATTGGCTACGACGAGGCAACCGCGTTCCTGACGTAAAATTTCAGCCCCATCAATCCGATAATCCAGCACACCAAGCCCTTTTGCGACTGTTAAAAACAGACGAAAACTGGCGGCAATGCTGCGGCGCGCCACACGACGGCGGCGGGAAGTATCCCACACCAAAACTAACAATACGTTAAACCACACCACAGAGAGCAGTAGTCCGCCGAGGCCAAACAGGGCAAAACATAACCCGGTCATAACCAGTCGCCATGCCCACTCCAGGCGCGACATCAGCTTACTCATCTGCGGCTCCAGCGCCATTGCACGCGCTCGCCAGGCAGTGAAAATGTGTCTGCATTTTGTAAATAGTGCTGTAAAAACAACATGCTTTGCGGCAGTGTTGTTTCATTGCCCGCAATGGCTGGCTGTGTTTCACATTGCCAGTCATCGCCAGCTTCAATCACCAGCGCGACGGCGTACGGCCAGGTCGGCATTTCTGCTGGCAGTTGTGGGTGATAGAACTCAGGCAGAAAGCCATCAAAATCGACCATCAACACGCGCTGGTATCCCGCTTGTAGCAGGCTAAGCACTTCACATAAACCTTGCTGGAAACTGTCGCGACCAGCCGAAAGCGATGACGAAACGATCGGTTGTTTGGCCGTAATGGTCAGGTTACCCACGGAAGAGTTGTGTACGGAGAGCGCGAAGTCTGTCGGAGAGAGTGCCTGTTCGGTTGCCAGTGCATGAACAATGCGGTAATTGCGTTCCAGTTCGCCATGACGACTCGTATACAAAACGGCGTCTATTTGATGGCGGCGTAGCATTGCCAGACCGCACTCCACGGCCAGTTTACTGCCAGAACTGAGACGGCGGGCGGTCATCATTGGCAATTCGCATAATTTTGCCAACGGTGCAGCAGGGTCAACCGCCCACGGCTGGCGCGACCATGCTTGCCATTGCTGGGCTTCGCTGAGTCCAGGCGCCAGTGCCTTCCAGTCGGTAATATTTAATGTAAATTTCATCAACGCGCGCCCGCGGTAAACCAAAATTATTAAGTGACGATTATTTCTTTTGGCATATCAATAATGTATGCCCAACGCCTAAATTATCGTGGCGCTCTGCTACCTGAAATCCTGCTTTATTCAGATAGTCGTAAAATTTCTCTGCGCTATAGAAACGACTGTTACCGTTTGCCATGCAGGTGAAATAAAGTGAGGAGGCATTCAGGCTAAACGATGCCGCTTCAAACCGCTGCGCATCCCAGAACAACTCCATAATGCAAAGTTTTGCGCCGGGCTTCATTACGCTGGCAACTTTGCTGAGTATGCTAATTATTTGTTCGGGTGAAAAACAGTCTAAAAATTGACTCATCCACCAGATATCAGCCTCGCCCGGTAACGGCGCATCGCTTAGCATATCCACAGCATGGAAATCTATACGATCAGAAAAGCCTGCATTCGCGATATTTTCTTTGGCGAGCACGATTTGTTGTGGCAGATCTAATAACGTAACGGTGATGTTTTCGTTGTATTTACAGCAGCGCAAAGCCCACTTACCGGTATTGCCGCCTACATCGTACAAGGTTGTGGGGTTGTTGGCGAATACATAAGGCAGTGCGGCGTTAAATGCGCCATCTGAATAGTAATGATCAAACGCGAACCAGCTTTCACGGGCGGCGTCAGGTAATTGTGAAAGTGCCGGGTATATCGTCGGCCAGTCGCCAAATACTTTTAACCCGGAAGGTTTGCCTTCATTGAGTGAATCGGCGAGGAAGAATAGCCCCTGATAACAGACATCCTGGGTGAAATCCATATTCACGCGCGTCATGGTGTCATGCAGGAGGTAATGACCGATTTTCGCCAGGTAATAAATTCCCTCTTTGCAGGTAATAATTCGCCCGCTTAAGCCCATATCTAACAGAACGCTGGCAGCATATTCGTTGATATGACTATTTTCGGTGATATCAGACAGCGTTGCGCCATCTTTGCCTTGCCGATCCAGATAAGAAAGTACACCCGCATTACGCAGGCAGAGAGCTGTTTGAAAAAGCATGGGGGCAAAGGCAATGCGTTGAGCTTCGGTAATCGCATCCAGTGCGCTAAGAGAATCCTGTTCGTACATGTTGGGCACAACCTGTTAAGAGGGAATTAAATTATTATCGGACCGAAGCGGCCCGACTTTAGGGGAAATTACAAATCTGCGCCAGCCGACAAATTCAGTTGAATATCTTTGTCGAGATTGCGGACCCAGCGATTATAGTTTTTATGAATTTGTCCGCCTGATGCTTGCAGGTTCTGACTATTTTCATAATTGATATCGTAGCTGGATGCCGTGTAGTTAATGCGAATTTCTGCTGAATGATCGCGTGATTGTTGACGTGCTTTAATTACACCTTGTCCGGCTTCGGACATAATCCATTTGCGTTCAACGCCAGCTTTCAGAATCGCTTTTTTAACTTGATCCTGGGTATGACCGGCGCTGACGGTTGAGTGGACTTGATCAATTGGTGCAGTACGCGCACAACCCGCTAAAGCGCCGACAACAGCAATAGCAGCAAACCATTTCATGTAGTGTTTCATTAAAGCCCCATTAAAGTATTGTTTTTACGAGTAAAGCAGGATTTAACTGTAATTGCTGGTATCACTATTCTTTATTTAGCGAAAAATTTACTTATGAGATAAGTCAGTAAGTGCACATCAGAACAAATCATTTTGAGATGACTAAATTACTGCCAGCGGGGACCAACTATAAGTGAGTGAGAAAAATGAGGCAATAAAAATAACACAATATAATCAGTGCGTTCTCTGGGATGGGAATTTAATGATTATTTGGTGTTTATATATATTTGACTTAAGGAGTGGTTTTTAGAAATTAATTTTCTGAATAATATTGCATCATTTTCTCGAATCAAATGGCCACCGTTAGATAAACGGTGGCCATTGTCTGATCAGGGTGCGCTATTACCCCGGTAACCGACTTTTCGGTCTGCCTGGCCCCAGTAAAATCGCCAGTTTGCTACCGCCTTTAGTGGTTTCCATCCAGATTTTACAGACGCTGGTTAATGGCACCGAGAGTAGCATTCCTACCGGACCGAGCAGCCATCCCCAAACCAACAACGAAAGAAATACCACCATGGTGGACATCCCCAGGCGATGGCCCATCATCCGTGGTTCTAAAATATTGCCGATGACCATATGGACAACTAAAAACAATGCGCCGACCAGAATACATTCGTAAACACCATTAAACAGCAGCACCTGAATCATTGGCGGTACGGCGGAAATTACCGCGCCGATATTGGGGACGTAGTTGAGTAAAAACGCCAGTACCGCCCACATCAGCGCAAACTGCACGCCCATCAGCGCCAGCCCCAGCCAGACGATAACGCCCGTCCATAAACTTAGCAGCGTTTTTAATGCCAGATAATGCGAAACGCCTTTTAATGCGCGGTGTAATCCGGCGATGTGAATCTGTGGGTTATTCAACGCAAAGCGCATTTTGTAAGGGACGTGGCGTACTTCAAACAGCATAAAAACAACGGTCATCACCAGCAGAAGTACGCTCGCCATTGCCCCGGAAAGCCCGGTCATTAAAGCGGTGGTGAAGGTAACCACTTTTTCTGAATCCATCCGCTGCAACATTCGTTCCGGCGACATATGCAAATTAAGAAAAGGCAGCATCTCCTGCAATTTAAAAAGCTTGCGCGTCAGCTCCTTATTAAATTTCGGCAGCATAGAGATGAATTCGTTAAACGATGCCGCCAGCACACCGACCAGCGCAGTAAGCGCAATCAACATCACTACGACCACAATCGTAATGGCAACGGGACGCTGAACTCCGCGACGAATAAACCAGGTCACCAGTGGATTGAGGACGATGGCGAAAAACAGCGCCAGTAACAATTGCACAATGATATCTGCCGCTGCGTGAATACCTGCGAGGATTACTACCAGTGAAGCCAGCTTGAGTAGAATGTGCATGCCCGTTTTATCGGGTTGAGATGTTTCCATTGGGGCTTCCTTATGACTTTTTGTATTAAGTGTAGCGGGAGTCACGCCAGCAATATTCTGATTCTTCTTGCTGATTTACACGCCACCACGTGGTAAAAATGAAACACTGTTGTAAAAATGTGGTGCTCCTCATGCCCGTACCTGTTGCCGAACCGGCGCTTAACGGAATGCGCCTGAATTTGCGCATTGTCTCCATTGTCATGTTTAACTTCGCCAGCTATCTGACCATTGGGTTACCGCTCGCCGTGCTACCGGGCTATGTCCATGATGTGATGGGCTTTAGCGCCTTCTGGGCGGGGTTGGTTATCAGTCTGCAATATTTCGCCACGTTGCTGAGTCGTCCTCATGCCGGGCGTTATGCTGATTTGCTGGGGCCAAAAAAGATTGTCGTCTTCGGTTTGTGCGGCTGCTTTTTGAGCGGGCTGGGTTATCTGGTGGCTGGGTTAACCGCCAGTCTGCCAATTATCAGTCTGTTATTACTTTGCCTGGGGCGCGTGATTCTTGGGATTGGGCAAAGTTTTGCCGGAACGGGGTCGACACTGTGGGGCGTTGGCGTGGTCGGTTCGCTGCATATCGGGCGAGTGATTTCGTGGAATGGCATTGTCACTTACGGAGCGATGGCGATGGGCGCGCCGTTAGGTGTGGTGTTTTATCACTGGGGCGGTTTGCAGGCGTTGGCATTAATCATTATGGGCGTGGCGCTGGTGGCTATTTTGTTGGCAATACCGCGTCCGACGGTGAAAGCCAGTAAAGGCAAACCTCTGCCGTTTCGCGCGGTACTTGGGCGCGTCTGGCTGTACGGTATGGCGCTAGCGTTGGCTTCCGCCGGGTTTGGCGTTATCGCCACCTTTATCACGCTGTTTTATGACGCTAAAGGCTGGGACGGTGCGGCCTTCGCGCTGACGTTGTTTAGCTGTGCGTTTGTTGGAACGCGATTGTTATTCCCTAACGGCATAAACCGCATTGGTGGCTTAAACGTGGCGATGCTCTGCTTTAGCGTTGAGATAATCGGCCTACTGCTGGTTGGCGTGGCGACTATGCCGTGGATGGCGAAAATCGGCGTCTTACTGGCGGGGGCGGGCTTTTCGCTGGTGTTCCCGGCATTGGGCGTAGTGGCGGTCAAAGCGGTGCCGCAGCAGAATCAGGGGGCGGCGCTGGCAACCTACACCGTATTTATGGATTTATCGCTTGGCGTGACCGGACCACTGGCAGGGCTGGTGATGAGTTGGGCGGGCGTACCGGTGATTTATCTGGCGGCGGCGGGGCTGGTCGCAATCGCGTTATTGCTGACGTGGCGATTAAAAAAACGGCCTCCGGTGGAAGCACCTGAGGCCGTTTCGTCATCTTAAAACTTACTGAATAACCAGCGTGTTAATGATGTTTTCTGCGGTGGTCTGCGCTTTTTGCTGATCGTCAGCAGGCAGTGTGATTTGCATTGTCAGCAGTTGGTTGCCCACGTTACCCAGAATGACGGAAGAGTACGCCGTCTGGCCTTTAGCAGAGATAACGCTGTCTAACTGCTGCATTTTGTGACCTTTCAGCTCAATGGCTTTGTTGGTCACCACTTGCAGCTGTGGATCGCGGCTACGTTGCTGATCTTCCAGACGCTTCGCCAGCACAGCCAGGTCTTCTTTCGGATCATCGCCCATAATAACAATCACCGCTTTCTGCCCGGTGGCGTCGGACCAGACGTGCATGTTATTGGCCTGTGTTCCCAGCTTACCGCTCTGGTCGGTCATATCCGCTGGCAGCGAGAAGCTTAACTTGCCATCAAGCAGGTTGACGGGATTCGCGGTAGCGTTACTTTCCGCGACTGTACCTTCCGCTGTAGCGTTAGTGTCTTTATCATCACAGGCCGCAAGCCCCATAACCAGCAGGCCAATTCCGACATATTTAACCAGATTGCGCATTGACATCTTCCTTTCGATAAACGGCCATAACGGCTCATTCATCCATCTTATCACAAGTCTGATAACGAACCTTTAACTGGCCTGCAAAGCGTTGATTTCGGATTTATCTGCCAGTCTTTTCAATAGCATATTGAGTAATACGCCATACATTGGCAGGAAAAAAACGATGCTGATTAACACTTTGAAACAGTAATCAACCAGCGCGATTTCCATCCAGTGTTCGGCCATAAAGGCATCCGGACTACGCCAGAAAGCAATGAAGAAGAAGGCCAATGTGTCACTGACGTTACCGAACAGTGTGGACGCCGTCGGTGCCAGCCACCAGCGGCGATTCTGGCGCAGGCGGTTAAATACATGCACGTCGAGGATCTGCCCCAGTGCGTAGGCCATAAAACTGGCGGCAGCGATACGGGCGACAAACAGGTTGAAGTGGGCGAGAGCGCCGAATCCCTGCCATGAACCCATATAGAACAGCGACGAGATGACATAGGAGATCAATAACGCCGGGATCATCACCGCAAAGATGATACGACGGGCCAGCGGTGCGCCAAAAATACGCACGGTCAGGTCGGTAGCAAGGAAAATAAACGGAAAGCTAAACGCGCCCCAGGTGGTATGAAAACCAAAAATGGAGACAGGAAGCTGAACCAGATAGTTACTGGAGGTGATCACCAGCAGATGAAATAACGATAACCAGAACAACGCCTTATAGCGTTGAGTTTGTGAGGAAACGTTCATATTGTACCTTTTTGATTAGCCATTGGGGTGAGGGAACCCAATACGTACGACACGTCTGTTACCTTAACATAATAACGTGCTTACCCTTTTTTCGAGCCGCCGCATGATACTGCTTTACGTTGACAATGCAATGGTTAATTTTCACGCAATCGTTAACCTGGTTTGCTAACGGACATACAGAGCGTAAACTAGCGCCGTTTTTTTATGTGATGAGAAGAAAATGACCGATCTCTTTTCCAGCCCTGACCACACACTCGACGCGCTTGGCCTGCGCTGCCCGGAACCGGTGATGATGGTGCGCAAAACCGTGCGCAATATGCAGCCTGGCGAAACGTTACTGATTATCGCCGACGATCCGGCGACGACCCGAGATATTCCTGGGTTTTGTACCTTTATGGAACACGAACTGGTTGCTAAAGAGACGGATGGCTTGCCTTATCGTTATTTGATTCGTAAATCGGGTTAAGGTGGAGCAGGCTAGCGGACCGATCGCGCTCAATTTTGCGGTTTGCAACGGGTTTGTAGGACGGATAAAACGTTCAAGCTGCATCTGGCGATACGGTGCGCAATGCCTGATGCGACGCTGTCGCGTCTTATCATGCCTACGAGTTCGATGCCTTGTGTAGGCCGGATAAGGCGTTCACGCCGCATCCGGGCGGTGGTGCGCAATGCCTGATGCGACGCAGCCGCATCTTATCATGCCTATGAGTTCGATGCCCTGTGTAGGCCGGATAAAGCGTTCAAGCTGCATCTGCGATACGGTGCACAATGCCTGATGCGACGCTGCCGCGTCTTATCATGCCTACGAGTTCGATGCTCTGTATAGGCCAGATAAGGCGTTCACGCCGCATCCGGCACGCAAGTGTAATGGAATGCACAAATGGATTATTTAATTCCAGTTTGTCTGGGATTGCTGGGATTGCTGGCGATGTTCGCCCCCAATTGGCTGATGCCTGTTTTTATCATCATGGGGGGATGGCTGGGGGTACTTGCCTGTGGTTGGCTCTGGTTAATGATTTTTTTACCTTTACTTAGCGGTGTCGGGCTTGCTTATGCCCTGTGGTTGATGTTCAAAAGGCCATCATTAGCATCCCGTCTGGTTGCTGCATTCAGTGTTATCTCCGTCATTCTGATGTTAGCGCTATATTACGCTTTCCTGACCATGCTGCCGTTCCCGCCTCAGCACTAAGCCTGATAGCCAGAGGCTATCAGGCAACACCTTTATCTCCTGCGCAACAACCTTAACGCATTCGCCGTCACCAGCACCGTTGCCCCCGTATCTGCCAGCACCGCCAGCCACAGGCCGGTCATCCCTAACAGCGTCGTGACGAGGAAGATCCCTTTCAGCCCCAGCGCAATAGTGATGTTCTGGCGGATATTAGCGTGAGTGGCGCGCGCCAGTTCAATCATCTGCACCAAGCCGCGCAGGTGATTATGGGTTAATGCTGCGTCGGCGGTTTCCAGCGCCACGTCTGTGCCGCTACCCATTGCAATTCCGATGGCGGCAGCTTTCATTGCTGGCGCGTCGTTAATACCGTCACCGACCATTGCCAGCGGCGCATGTTGATTCAGCTCGGTCACCGCTTTGACTTTATCTTCCGGCAACAATCCAGCTTTAAACTCCAGCCCCAGCTCCCCGGCGATTGCCGCCGCTGCGCGTGGATTATCGCCGGTGAGGATCACCCCTTTGACGCCCAGCGCGTTCAGTTCATTGATAGCAGTTGCGGCATCGGCGCGCAGGGTGTCCTGCAATGCAATGACACCCAGCACGTCATCGTTACGTACCACCAGCACTACCGTTTGCCCGGCGCTTTCCAGTTCATTAATCAAACCGGCGAATGCATCAGCAGGATGTTTTCCGGCAGCGCAAATCAATACGCGCTCACCGTTAACCTGCGCTTCAATGCCGGACCCGACCAGCGCCCGCTGTGACTCGGCGGCGGGAATGGCGAGTGCAGCGACCTGTGCTTCACGAACTATGGCTTGCGCAAGTGGATGCGTTGCGCCTTGCTCGACCGCCGCCGCCAGTGTCAGCAGTTCAGATTCGCTAATATCCGTTGCCGGATGGATGGCGGTAACGCGTGGTTTCCCGACGGTCAGCGTTCCGGTTTTATCAAACGCCACCTGGGTAACGCGACCTAGCTGTTCCAGCGCCGCGCCACCTTTAATCAATGCCCCGCGACGTGCCGCCGCCGCCAGCCCGGAGGTAATCGCCGCGGGCGTGGAGATAACTAACGCACACGGGCAACCAATCAGTAGCAGCGTCAGCCCTTTATAAATCCACTCCTGCCAGCTTGCGGCAAACAGCAGCGGCGGAACCAGCGTTACCAGCAGAGCGACGGCCATAATCGCGGGCGTATAGATACGGCTGAAACGGTCGATAAACCGCTCAATGGGCGCGCGGCGCTCTTCGGCTTCTTCGATCAGTTTCAGAATCCGGTCAATGGCGCTGGCACCCGGTTCTGACAGCACTTCCAGCGTTACCAGACGGTCTACGCTGGTGGCGCCTGCAGGAACTTTATCGCCCGTCGCGCGCTCCACAGGAATGGATTCGCCGGTCAGGGCGCTTTCATCAAAACTGGCAAATGGCGAGAGCAGTGTACCGTCGGCAGGCAAACGCCCACCTGCCGCAACTTCAATCACATCGCCAGGGCGCAGGCTATTGATCGCCACCTCTTCCCGCTCACCGTTACGCAGGCGCGTGGCGGTTTCCGGTTTCAGCGCCATTAGCGCGCTGACGCCCTGACGCGCGCGGCTGGCGGCCCAGCCTTCCAGTCGTTCACCAATCAAAAACAGCAGCAACACCATCGCGGCTTCAGCCGTTGCGCCAATAAACAGCGCACCAATGGCGGCTACGCTCATTAACGTTTCAATAGCAAAGTAACTGCCGGATTTGATCAGCCGTAATGCCTGACGAGCAATTGGGTACAGCCCAACCAGCGTGGTCGCGATAAACGCCAGTTGACCAAACGGATGATTGAACTGCTCCAGTCCCCAACTGATTGCCATCATCACGATAAGCGTAATCAGCGGCAGATTCTCTTTCAGGCGCGATGCTTGCGGTTCGTCGGCGGCCTGTTCATCGCGCAGGGAATAGCCTGCTTTTTGCACCGCAGATTCAACTTGTGCACGGATGTCATTGTCGGCATCAACCACCAGCTTCTCGGTGGCGAACAACACCTGCACCTGATTCACGCCTGCAAGCTGGCGCACGGCATTTTCTACCTTGCGCGCACAGGCGGCACAGTCCATACCGCTGACTTTCCAGCTATAGCGGTTGCCGGAGACGTTTTCGGAGAGTGTTGGCGTACTGGAACATGCGCCGTCGCAGCAACAGTCGTTAGCGTTCTTTACTGGTGTTAGCGGTTTGAACGCAGCAAATTGAGGGGCTTTCTTGCCGAGATTGTCAGGAGTCGACATGGCATCCTCCGGTTAAGTTTTTTCTCATTAACCGAAGGATACACTCTGGAGTCGACTCCAGAGTCAAGTTTTATCAGAGATACAGCGAGCGGACGATGAGGAAGTGACCGGCAAAGTAGCAGGCAGCAGCAATCGCGTTATCGGCCCGGAAGCGGCGGCGATAGTGGCTACCCAGCCAGACAAAGTTGCTGATAAACAGTAACGAAGCGCCGACAAACGCAGAGAGCGCCGGAGCGGTCGGGCGGAAGAACCACAGTTCGCCTGCCAGCCACACCATCACCAGCGTCATACCGACAAAGGTACAAATGGGCCAACGTAACTCTTCCAGGCGTGTCCAGATAATGGCCAGCAACAGCGCGCCCAGTACCAGCAGCACCAGCGGCAATGGCCAGAAGAAAGAGAGCGTCATCTGGCTGGCGAAATAGATGGTGTACAGCAGGTGCGAGAGGAAAAATGCGCCAATGGCGTACATCAGACGCTGACGTGGCAATAGCGTTAGCGCATCGCCCAGCAGCGACGCACATAGCCCCGCCAGCACCAGATAGCTAATGGCGTCGAACATCGGCGCTTGCCAGGCCAGTAATAGCAGGAGAAGAAGAGTTAACGGCTTAAACACCCAGCGTTGCCAGGTTGAACCACGATAGGAGGCATCCACAGATAGCCATGCGGAAAGACAGACAGCGATAAACGACCAAAGCATCTTAGTTCCTTGAATTCGTTATTATTTAGTAAGCGGAATGCCTACAGTCTTGCTATTCAGTTTAGTGGCGAGGGCGGACAGATGACAACACCATAACGGGCAGGGTATGCTTATTTCCGCATTTTCCGATAAGGTACAAAGATGAGTAAACCACCTCTTTTCTTCATTGTTATCATTGGCTTAATTGTTGTCGCTGCATCGTTTCGCTTTATGCAGCAGCGGCGGGAAAAAGTTGATAATGATATGGCACCGCTCCAGCAAAAGCTGGTGGTGGTGAGTAACAAGCGGGAAAAACCAATTAACGATCGCCGTTCGCGCCAGCAGGAAGTGACACCGGCTGGCACCAGTGTGCGCTATGAGGCAAGCTTCAAACCGCAAAGCGGTGGACTGGAGCAGACGTTCCGTCTAGATGCCCAGCAGTACCACGCCCTGACAGTGGGCGATAAAGGTACGCTGAGCTATAAAGGCACGCGTTTTGTCAGCTTTGCTGGCGAAGAATAAGGTTATTTTTTAACTTTAACTTTAAATTTCTTCTGCCAGGCCAGCAGTTCAAACACGCCGAAAAGGAAAATACGCACCTTTTCGGCACTGCTTAGCTGCGGACCATCCTTCGGCAAAGTGGATTTCAATAGCGCCAGCTGCATACCATGCATCAGCACGGTAAAAATCAGCGCCACGTTAACGAATATATTCAGCGGTCGCGGAAATGGCTGAACAAGATTGAGGATTAAAAATCCCCATACGCAAAGCATTAACAAACGTCCAATATTAATCAGCATCACTTTCTCCTTGTGTTTCACGCTGATACAACCGATAAGCAACTTGACCCGCCACTTTTTCCCGATATAACGACCAGTTTGCCGGAACAGTAGGCAGGCCATTTTCTACTTCACTCTCGACATATATCCAGGCTTCGTCAGCCAGCCAGCCGTTATCTTCCAGTAAATTAATGGTTTCTTCCAACAAGCCACGGCGGAATGGCGGATCGACAAACACGATATTATGCGGTGTGCCTTTTTGCGCCAGGAATGACATTGCATTGCTGTTAACCACCCGCGCATTATCTGCTTTCAGGGTTGCCAGATTCTTGATTAATTGCTGATGCACCGCACGATCCATCTCAATCAGCGTGGCACCCGCAGCGTAGCGAGACAAGGCTTCCAGCCCCAGCGCGCCGCTACCGGCGAAGCAATCCAGACATTGCGCATCGACGATAACCGGAGCCAGCCAGTTAAATAACGTTTCGCGCACGCGATCGGTGGTGGGGCGCAGGCCAGGGCTGTCCGGAACCGGGAGTTTACGGCCTCGCCACTGCCCGCCAATAATGCGGATTTGGCCGCTACCGGAATGATTCGGTTTTTTCATGATAAATTGCTCAATCCGCCAGATAACACATAATTGCAGGCGGTGATGTGTATTCAGTTAAGTGATAGACTATTTCATCATTTTTTTAGCTGCTATGTACATAGCGTTAACGCTGTGCCATGAAGCAACAGCGAGGAGTGTAGTCGCAGATGGCGAAAGAAAAAAAACGTGGCTTTTTTTCCTGGCTGGGCTTTGGTCAAAAAGAGCAGACCCCGGAAAAAGAGACAGAAGTCCAAAATGATCAATCGGTTGTAGAAGAAACTGTCCAGGCAGAAGAGCCTGCGAAGGTTGCTGAACAACCTGTTGAGGAGTTGCCGCAGTCCCATACTGAAGCCGAGGCGGAAACTTTTGCTGCCGAAGTGGTGGAAGTGACGGAACAGGTTGCCGAAAGCGAGAAAGTGCAGCCTGAAGCTGTTATCGAAGCGGAAGTCAGTGCGCAGCCAGAACCCGTAGTGGAAGAATCGCCAGCACCGGTAGTTGAACCTGAAGTTACGCCGGAGCCGGTGGCTATCGAGCGTGAAGAGCTGCCATTGCCGGAAGACGTCAACGCCGAAGAGGTTTCGCCAGAAGAATGGCAGGCAGAAGCGGAAACCGTGGAGATTGTCGAAGCGGCGCAAGAAGAAGCGGCTAAAGAAGAAATCACCGACGAAGAGCTGGAAGCACAGGCGCTGGCTGCCGAAGCGGCAGAAGAGGCGGTGATGGTGGTTCCTCCGGCAGAAGAAGAGCAGCCGGTGGAAGAAATTGCCCAGGAGCAAGAAAAACCGACCAAAGAAGGTTTCTTCGCGCGCCTGAAACGCAGCCTGTTAAAAACCAAAGAAAATCTCGGTTCCGGATTTATCAGCCTGTTCCGCGGTAAAAAAATCGACGATGATCTGTTTGAGGAGCTGGAAGAGCAGCTTTTGATCGCCGATGTGGGTGTGGAAACCACGCGTAAAATCATCACCAATCTGACAGAAGGCGCATCCCGCAAGCAGCTTCGTGACGCCGAGGCGCTCTATGGCCTGCTGAAAGAAGAGATGGGCGAGATTCTGGCGAAAGTCGATGAACCACTGAACGTCGAAGGCAAAGCGCCGTTTGTGATCCTGATGGTCGGCGTCAATGGCGTGGGGAAAACCACGACGATTGGCAAGCTGGCGCGTCAGTTTGAACAGCAAGGTAAATCTGTCATGCTGGCGGCGGGCGATACTTTCCGTGCGGCAGCGGTTGAGCAGCTTCAGGTCTGGGGGCAGCGCAACAATATCCCGGTGATTGCCCAGCATACTGGTGCGGATTCCGCCTCTGTTATCTTCGACGCCATTCAGGCTGCGAAGGCGCGTAATGTTGACGTTCTGATTGCCGATACCGCCGGACGCTTGCAGAACAAATCGCACCTGATGGAAGAGCTGAAGAAAATCGTCCGCGTGATGAAGAAACTCGACGTTGAAGCCCCGCATGAAGTTATGCTGACTATCGATGCCAGCACCGGGCAGAATGCGGTAAGCCAGGCCAAATTGTTCCACGAAGCGGTTGGCTTAACCGGCATCACGTTAACGAAACTGGACGGCACGGCGAAAGGCGGGGTAATTTTCTCGGTGGCTGACCAGTTTGGTATTCCTATCCGCTATATTGGTGTCGGCGAACGTATTGAGGATTTGCGTCCGTTTAAGGCGGACGACTTTATAGAGGCACTTTTTGCCCGAGAGGATTAACAATGATTCGCTTTGAACATGTCAGCAAGGCTTATCTCGGTGGGAGACAGGCGCTGCAGGGCGTTACGTTTCATATGCAGCCGGGTGAGATGGCGTTTCTGACCGGTCATTCCGGTGCAGGGAAAAGTACCCTCCTGAAGCTGATCTGTGGGATTGAGCGGCCAAGCGCCGGGAAAATCTGGTTTAGCGGCCATGACATCACGCGTCTGAAAAACCGTGAAGTTCCGTTTCTGCGCCGCCAGATCGGCATGATTTTCCAGGATCACCATCTACTGATGGACCGTACTGTCTATGATAACGTGGCGATCCCGTTGATTATCGCCGGTGCCAGCGGTGACGATATTCGTCGCCGTGTATCGGCGGCGCTGGACAAAGTCGGGCTACTGGACAAAGCGAAAAACTTTCCAATACAGCTTTCTGGCGGTGAACAGCAGCGCGTTGGCATTGCCCGCGCGGTGGTGAACAAACCTGCGGTACTGCTGGCGGACGAACCGACCGGTAACCTGGATGATGCGCTGTCAGAAGGGATTTTACGTCTGTTTGAAGAGTTTAATCGCGTTGGGGTAACAGTATTGATGGCTACACACGACATCAACCTGATTTCACGACGTTCCTATCGCATGCTCACCCTGAGCGATGGTCACTTGCATGGAGGCGTGGGCCATGAATAAGCGCGATGCAATCAATCATATCCGGCAGTTTGGCGGGCGTCTTGATCGCTTCCGTAAATCGGCTGGCGGCTCTGGCGACGGGGGGCGTAACGCGCCGAAACGCGCGAAGTCCTCGCCAAAACCGGCAAATCGCAAAACCAACGTTTTCAACGAACAGGTGCGCTATGCGTTCCACGGCGCTTTGCAGGATCTGAAAAGCAAACCGTTCGCCACGTTTCTAACCGTGATGGTCATTGCCATCTCCCTGACGCTGCCAAGCGTCTGTTATATGGTGTACAAAAACGTTAACCAGGCGGCGACGCAGTATTATCCGTCACCACAAATCACTGTTTATCTACAAAAAACACTGGATGATGACGCCGCAGCAGGCGTGGTGGCGCAGCTACAGGCCGAGCAGGGCGTGGAGAAAGTGAACTATCTTTCTCGTGAAGACGCACTGGGCGAGTTCCGTAACTGGTCTGGCTTTGGTGGTGCGCTGGATATGCTGGAAGAAAACCCGCTTCCGGCAGTGGCAGTGGTGATCCCGAAACTCGATTTTCAGGGGACGGAGTCACTGAATACGCTGCGCGATCGAATCACTCAGATTAACGGCATTGACGAAGTGCGGATGGATGACAGCTGGTTTGCCCGTCTGGCGGCGTTGACCGGGCTGGTCGGGCGCGTTTCGGCGATGATCGGCGTATTGATGGTGGCGGCTGTGTTCCTCGTCATCGGCAACAGTGTGCGTCTGAGCATCTTTGCTCGCCGTGACTCCATCAACGTGCAGAAACTGATTGGTGCGACGGATGGTTTCATCCTTCGCCCGTTCCTGTACGGCGGTGCGCTGCTGGGATTTTCTGGCGCATTGTTGTCATTAATTTTGTCAGAAATTCTGGTACTGCGTTTGTCGTCAGCGGTGGCGGAAGTGGCGCAGGTTTTCGGAACTAAGTTTGATATCAATGGCTTATCGTTCGATGAATGTCTGCTTTTGCTGCTGGTGTGTTCGATGATTGGCTGGGTGGCAGCCTGGCTTGCCACGGTACAACATTTACGCCATTTTACGCCTGAATAATAAAAGCGTGTTATACTCTTTCCCTGCAATGGGTTCCGTAGCAGGGAAAGAGACCCCGTTGTCTCTTCCCGGTATTTCATCTCTATGTCACATTTTGTGCGTAATTTATTCACAGCGTTGCATTGAACTTGTGGATAAAATCACGGTCTGATAAAACAGTGAATGATAACCTCATTGCTCTTAAGCTCTGGCACAGTTGTTGCTACCACTGAGGCGCCAGAAGATATCGATTGAGAGGATTTGAATGACTGACAAAATGCAAAGTTTAGCTTTAGCCCCTGTTGGCAACCTGGATTCCTACATCCGGGCAGCTAACGCGTGGCCGATGTTGTCGGCTGACGAGGAGCGGGCGCTGGCTGAAAAGCTGCATTACCATGGCGATCTGGAAGCAGCTAAAACGCTGATCCTGTCTCACCTGCGGTTTGTTGTTCATATTGCTCGTAATTATGCGGGCTATGGCCTGCCACAGGCGGATTTGATTCAGGAAGGTAACATCGGCCTGATGAAAGCAGTGCGCCGTTTTAACCCGGAAGTGGGTGTGCGCCTGGTCTCCTTCGCCGTTCACTGGATCAAAGCAGAGATCCACGAATACGTTCTGCGTAACTGGCGTATCGTCAAAGTTGCGACCACCAAAGCGCAACGCAAACTGTTCTTCAACCTGCGTAAAACCAAGCAGCGTCTGGGCTGGTTTAACCAGGACGAAGTCGAAATGGTGGCCCGTGAACTGGGCGTAACCAGCAAAGACGTGCGTGAGATGGAGTCACGTATGGCAGCGCAGGACATGACCTTTGACCTGTCTTCCGACGACGATTCCGATAGCCAGCCGATGGCTCCGGTGCTCTATCTGCAGGATAAATCATCCAACTTTGCCGACGGCATTGAAGATGATAACTGGGAAGAGCAGGCGGCAAACCGCCTGACCGATGCGATGCAAGGTCTGGACGAGCGTAGCCAGGATATCATCCGCGCGCGCTGGCTGGACGAAGACAACAAGTCCACGTTGCAGGAACTGGCTGACCGTTACGGTGTTTCCGCTGAGCGTGTGCGTCAGCTGGAAAAGAACGCGATGAAAAAACTTCGCGCTGCTATTGAAGCGTAATTTCCGCTGTTAAGCAGAGAACCCTGGATGAGAGTCCGGGGTTTTTGTTTTTTGGGCCTCTGCAATAATCAATTTCCCCCTCCGGCAAAACGCCAATCCCCACGCAGATTGTTAATAAACTGTCAAAATAGCTATTCCAATATCATAAAAATCGGGTATGTTTTAGCAGAGTATGCTGCTAAAGCACGGGTAGCCATGCATAAAACGAAATAAAGTGCTGAATAACAACATCACAACACACGTAATAACCAGAAGAATGGGGATTCTCAGGATGAATATAAAGGGTAAAGCGTTACTGGCAGGATGTATCGCGCTGGCATTCAGCAATATGGCTCTGGCGGAAGATATTAAAGTTGCGGTCGTGGGCGCGATGTCTGGTCCGGTGGCCCAGTACGGTGACCAGGAGTTTACTGGCGCAGAGCAGGCGGTAGCGGATATCAACGCCAAAGGCGGCGTTAAAGGCAACAAACTGCAAATCGTAAAATATGACGATGCCTGTGACCCGAAACAAGCGGTCGCGGTGGCGAACAAAGTCGTTAACGACGGCATTAAATACGTGATTGGTCACCTCTGTTCTTCATCAACGCAGCCAGCGTCTGATATCTACGAAGACGAAGGCATTTTAATGATCACCCCTGCGGCAACCGCACCAGAGCTGACCGCGCGTGGCTATAAGTTGATTATGCGCACCACTGGCCTGGACTCTGACCAGGGACCAACGGCGGCGAAATATATTCTTGAGAAAGTGAAACCGCAGCGTATTGCTATCGTCCACGACAAACAACAGTACGGCGAAGGTCTGGCGCGTGCGGTGCAGGATGGCCTGAAGAAAGGCAATGCTAACGTGGTGTTCTTTGATGGCATCACCGCTGGGGAAAAAGATTTCTCAACGCTGGTGGCGCGTCTGAAGAAAGAGAATATCGACTTCGTTTACTACGGCGGTTACCACCCGGAAATGGGGCAAATCCTGCGTCAGGCACGCGCGGCAGGGCTGAAAACTCAGTTTATGGGGCCGGAAGGCGTGGCTAACGTCTCGCTGTCTAATATCGCGGGCGAGTCAGCGGAAGGGCTGCTGGTGACCAAGCCGAAGAACTACGATCAGGTTCCGGCGAACAAACCGATTGTTGACGCCATCAAAGCGAAAAAACAGGACCCAAGCGGCGCATTCGTCTGGACTACCTACGCGGCGCTGCAATCTTTGCAGGCGGGCCTGAATCAGTCAGATGATCCGGCTGAGATCGCTAAATACCTGAAAGCGAACTCGGTTGATACCGTGATGGGACCACTGACCTGGGATGAGAAAGGCGACCTGAAAGGTTTTGAGTTCGGCGTATTTGACTGGCACGCCAACGGCACGGCGACCGATGCGAAGTAACAGATAGATAAATGAAAATGCCCGATGCGCTTAACGGCTATCGGGTTTTTTTGTGTTTGTCGAAATGGTTGTAGAAAGATTAAACAATCCAGGATATGCTTATTGTACGGTGATGTGCCGTACATATTATACGGAGCAGGAGAGTTCACATGTCTGCTGTTAAAAAGCAGCGTATCGATCTGCGTTTAACTGACGATGATAAAAGTATGATTGAGGAAGCGGCAGCGATATCTAATCAGTCCGTCAGCCAATTTATGTTGAACAGCGCTTCACAGCGGGCTGCGGAAGTGATTGAACAGCATCGGCGGATGATCCTCAATGAGGAATCCTGGACGCGGGTGATGGATGCGCTGAGTAATCCCCCGTCGCCAGGTGAAAAGCTAAAACGCGCGGCAAAACGTCTTCAGGGAATGTAATAATTTATGGATGATCTGACGATAGAGATTCTGACCGATGATGCAGATTATGATCTACAGCGATTCGACTGCGGCGAGGAAGCGTTAAATCTCTTTCTGACGACACATCTGGTTCGTCAACATCGCAATAAAATTCTGCGAGCGTATATCCTTTGTCGCAACACTCCAGAACGTCAGGTGCTGGGATATTACACATTATCCGGCAGTTGTTTTGAACGAGCCGCATTGCCCTCGAAATCGAAACAGAAAAAAATTCCCTACAAAAATATTCCCAGCGTCAGTCTTGGGCGTCTGGCAATTGATCGTTCATTACAGGGGCAGGGATGGGGAGCAACATTGGTTGCTCATGCCATGAAAGTCGTCTGGTCAGCCTCTTTAGCGGTAGGTATTCACGGTCTTTTTGTCGAGGCGCTGAATGAAAAAGCCCATACGTTTTATCAGTCGCTGGGCTTTATCCCGCTGGTCGGAGAAAACGAAAATGCGTTATTTTTCCCAACCAAATCCATTGAACTGCTTTTTACACAGAGCGATTAACGCTTCTCCCAGCCGCCCTGTTGTGCCGTAAACCCCAATGCCTGCATAAACGCTGTCATCACGCTGCGGTCTTCCACGCCAGCATCCGCCATCCACCAGCATGAAACGCCAGGATTGTTACGCAAAACCTCTTCCAGCAGATATTGCCCTACACCGCGACGCCGGGTGACTTCCCGCACGCGCAGGGAATCCAGTGCTCCCTCGGTGCCGCTTAAGGTTACCCGCACGGCCGCGAGCAGACGCTCGTTAAAACGCGCGGCGTAGATACGGTGGTTATCGTCAATCTGTAAAGAGGAAGGGGAATACTCCGGCCAGATCTTTTGCAGGTCAATCCGGTCCTGGTCGCTAAAGTTTTCTAATCGAATGATGGTCAGCTTCATGGGTAACCCGTGTAAATCACAAAAGTGGAACCAGTGTAGCGAAATAATTTAATCGGAGGCTTTCTCTTTTTTATTTCTTTTGGCAGGTGATTAATTTTTTTTCAGCAATAATTACAAATTAAAAACATTAGAGAATGAAAATTGTCCAGCATAATCCCCTGATGGCTAGTGAATTGTTCCGCCCTTTATGCCGTTATTTTATGCTGACAACGACGCTTTTTTCTGTTTATCTATCAACATATTCAGAATATTATCTGTTCTTAATCGACTGAAAAATAGGGATTTTAATCGCTATTATCACAATATACTGCGCTAAACCCTTAATCAGACAGGTAAAAACAGTGCAGTATAAAAAAAGAACAGCCTGATTTGTTAACACATAAAAACAAAGCAACACAACATTACGAGTGGGGATTTTGAATAATGAAACGGAATGCGAAAACTATCATCGCAGGGATGATTGCACTGGCAATATCACACACCGCTTTAGCCGACGATATTAAAGTTGCCGTTGTCGGCGCGATGTCTGGCCCGGTTGCCCAGTGGGGCGATATGGAATTTAACGGCGCGCGTCAGGCAATCAAAGACATCAATGCCAAAGGGGGAATTAAAGGCGATAAGCTGGTTGGCGTGGAATATGACGACGCCTGCGACCCGAAACAGGCCGTTGCGGTCGCCAACAAAATCGTTAACGACGGCATTAAATACGTTATTGGTCATCTGTGTTCTTCTTCTACCCAACCTGCGTCAGATATCTATGAAGACGAAGGTATTCTGATGATCTCGCCGGGAGCGACCAATCCGGAGCTGACCCAACGCGGTTATCAACACATCATGCGTACTGCCGGGCTGGACTCTTCCCAGGGGCCAACGGCGGCGAAATACATTATTGAGACGGTGAAGCCCCAGCGCATCGCCATCATTCACGACAAACAACAGTATGGCGAAGGGCTGGCACGTTCGGTGCAGGACAGTCTGAAAGCGGCTAATGCCAACATCGTTTTCTTCGACGGCATTACTGCTGGTGAGAAAGATTTTTCTGCGCTGATTGCCCGCCTGAAAAAAGAAAACATCGACTTCGTTTACTACGGCGGTTACTACCCGGAAATGGGGCAGATGCTGCGCCAGGCCCGTTCCGTAGGCCTGAAAACTCAGTTCATGGGGCCGGAAGGTGTGGGTAATGCGTCGCTGTCGAATATTGCTGGCGATGCTGCCGAAGGCATGTTGGTCACCATGCCAAAACGCTATGACCAGGATCCGGCAAACCAGGGCATCGTTGATGCGCTGAAAGCAGACAAGAAAGATCCGTCCGGGCCTTATGTCTGGATCACTTACGCGGCGGTGCAATCTCTGGCAACTGCCCTTGAACGTACCGGCAGCGATGAGCCGCTGGCGCTGGTGAAAGATTTAAAAGCTAACGGTGCAAACACCGTGATTGGGCCGCTGAACTGGGATGAAAAAGGCGATCTTAAGGGATTTGATTTTGGTGTCTTCCAGTGGCACGCCGACGGTTCATCCACGGCAGCCAAGTGATCATCCCACCGCCCGTGAAATGCGGGCGGGTTTAAAAAGGTTACCTTATGTCTGAGCAGTTTTTATATTTCTTGCAGCAGATGTTTAACGGCGTCACGCTGGGCAGTACCTACGCGCTGATTGCCATCGGCTACACCATGGTTTACGGCATTATCGGCATGATCAACTTCGCCCACGGCGAGGTTTACATGATCGGCAGCTACGTCTCATTTATGATCATCGCCGCGCTGATGATGATGGGCATTGATACCGGCTGGCTGCTGGTGGCGGCGGGATTCGTCGGCGCAATCATCATTGCCAGCGCCTACGGCTGGAGTATCGAACGGGTGGCTTATCGCCCGGTGCGTAACTCTAAGCGCCTGATTGCGCTCATCTCGGCAATCGGTATGTCCATCTTCCTGCAAAACTACGTCAGCCTGACCGAAGGTTCGCGCGACGTGGCGCTGCCCAGCCTGTTTAACGGGCAGTGGGTGGTGGGCCATAGCGAAAACTTCTCTGCCTCTATTACTACCATGCAGGCGGTGATCTGGATTGTTACCTTCCTCGCCATGCTGGCGCTGACGATTTTCATTCGCTATTCCCGCATGGGGCGCGCCTGTCGTGCCTGCGCGGAAGATCTGAAAATGGCGAGCCTGCTTGGCATTAACACCGACCGGGTGATTGCGCTGACCTTTGTGATTGGCGCGGCGATGGCGGCGGTGGCAGGTGTGCTGCTCGGTCAGTTCTACGGTGTGATTAACCCCTACATCGGCTTTATGGCCGGGATGAAAGCCTTTACCGCTGCGGTGCTCGGCGGGATTGGCAGTATTCCAGGGGCGATGATTGGCGGCCTGATCCTGGGGATTGCGGAGGCGCTCTCTTCTGCCTATCTGAGTACGGAATATAAAGATGTGGTCTCATTTGCCCTGCTGATTCTGGTACTTCTGGTGATGCCGACCGGTATTCTGGGTCGCCCGGAGGTAGAGAAAGTATGAAACCGATGCATATTGCAATGGCGCTGCTCTCTGCCGCGATGTTTTTTGTCCTGGCGGGCGTCTTTATGGGCGTGCAGCTGGAGCTGGATGGCACCAAACTGGTGGTCGACACGGCTTCGGATGTCCGTTGGGAGTGGGTGTTTATCGGCACGGCGGTGGTCTTTTTCTTCCAGCTTTTGCGACCTGCTTTCCAGAAAGGGCTAAAAAGCGTTTCCGGGCCGAAGTTTATCCTGCCCGCCATTGATGGCTCCACGGTGAAGCAAAAGCTGTTCCTCGTGGCGCTGCTGGTGCTTGCGGTGGCGTGGCCGTTTATGGTGTCGCGCGGGACGGTGGATATCGCCACCCTGACCATGATCTACATTATCCTTGGCCTCGGGCTGAACGTGGTGGTAGGGCTTTCCGGCTTGCTGGTGCTGGGCTACGGCGGCTTTTACGCCATCGGCGCTTACACCTTTGCGCTGCTCAATCACTATTACGGCCTTGGCTTCTGGACCTGTTTGCCGATTGCCGGATTGATGGCAGCGGCGGCGGGCTTCCTGCTCGGCTTCCCGGTGTTGCGTCTGCGCGGTGACTATCTGGCGATAGTTACCCTCGGTTTCGGCGAAATTGTGCGTATATTGCTGCTCAATAACACCGAGATTACCGGCGGCCCAAACGGTATCAGTCAGATCCCGAAACCGACTTTCTTCGGCCTTGAGTTCAGCCGTACCGCCCGTGAAGGCGGCTGGGACACCTTCAGTAATTTCTTTGGCCTGAAATACGATCCGTCCGATCGCGTCATTTTCCTCTACCTGGTAGCGTTGCTTTTGGTGGTGTTTTCTTTATTCGTCATTAACCGCTTACTGCGGATGCCGCTGGGCCGCGCGTGGGAAGCGTTGCGTGAAGACGAGATCGCCTGCCGTTCGCTGGGCTTAAGCCCGCGTCGTATCAAGCTTACTGCCTTTACCATCAGCGCCGCGTTTGCCGGTTTTGCCGGAACGCTGTTTGCGGCGCGTCAGGGCTTTGTCAGCCCGGAATCCTTCACTTTTGCCGAATCGGCGTTTGTGCTGGCGATAGTGGTGCTCGGCGGTATGGGCTCGCAATTTGCAGTGATTCTGGCGGCAGTTCTGCTGGTGGTGTCGCGCGAGTTGATGCGTGATTTCAACGAATACAGCATGTTAATGCTCGGTGGTTTGATGGTGCTGATGATGATCTGGCGCCCGCAGGGCTTGCTGCCCATGACGCGCCCGCAACTGAAGCTGAAAAACGGTGCAGCGAAAGGAGAGCAGGCATGAGTCAGCCATTATTATCTGTTAACGGCCTGATGATGCGCTTCGGCGGCCTGCTGGCGGTGAATAACGTCAATCTTGAACTGTACCCGCAGGAGATCGTCTCGTTAATCGGCCCTAACGGTGCCGGAAAAACCACGGTCTTCAACTGCCTGACCGGATTCTACAAACCCACTGGCGGCACCATTTTACTGCGCGATCAGCACCTGGAAGGTTTGCCCGGCCAGCAAATTGCCCGCATGGGCGTGGTGCGTACCTTCCAGCATGTGCGTCTGTTCCGTGAAATGACGGTAATTGAAAACCTGCTGGTGGCGCAGCATCAGCAACTGAAAACCGGGCTGTTCTCTGGCCTATTGAAAACGCCTTCTTTCCGTCGCGCCCAGAGTGAAGCGCTCGATCGCGCCGCCACCTGGCTTGAGCGCATTGGTTTGCTGGAACACGCTAACCGTCAGGCGAGTAACCTGGCCTACGGTGACCAGCGCCGTCTGGAGATCGCCCGCTGTATGGTGACGCAGCCGGAGATTTTAATGCTCGACGAACCGGCAGCAGGTCTTAACCCGAAAGAGACGAAAGAGCTGGATGAGCTGATTGCCGAACTGCGTAACCATCACAACACCACTATCTTGTTGATTGAACACGATATGAAGCTGGTGATGGGGATTTCAGACAGAATCTACGTGGTCAATCAGGGTACGCCGCTGGCAAACGGTACGCCGGAGCAAATCCGTAATAACCCGGACGTGATCCGTGCCTATTTAGGTGAGGCATAAGATGGAAAAAGTCATGTTGTCCTTTGACAAAGTCAGCGCCCACTACGGCAAAATCCAGGCGCTACATGAGGTGAGCCTGCATATCAATCAGGGCGAGATTGTCACCCTCATTGGCGCGAACGGGGCGGGGAAAACCACCTTACTCGGCACGTTATGCGGCGACCCGCGCGCCACCAGCGGGCGAATTGTGTTTGATGATAAAGACATTACCGACTGGCAGACGGCGAAAATCATGCGCGAAGCGGTAGCGATTGTCCCGGAAGGGCGTCGCGTCTTCTCGCGGATGACGGTGGAAGAGAACCTGGCGATGGGCGGCTTTTTTGCCGAACGCGACCAGTTCCAGGAACGCATAAAGTGGGTCTATGAACTGTTTCCGCGTCTGCATGAGCGCCGTGTTCAGCGAGCGGGAACGATGTCCGGCGGTGAACAGCAGATGCTGGCGATTGGTCGCGCGCTGATGAGCAACCCGCGTTTGTTGTTGCTTGATGAGCCCTCGCTCGGTCTTGCGCCGATTATCATCCAGCAAATCTTCGACACCATCGAGCAGCTGCGCGAGCAGGGGATGACTATCTTCCTCGTCGAGCAGAACGCCAACCAGGCGCTAAAACTGGCGGATCGGGGCTACGTGCTGGAAAACGGCCATGTGGTGCTCTCCGATACTGGCGACGCGCTGCTGGCGAATGAAGCAGTGAGAAGTGCATATTTAGGCGGGTAAATTATCGAATACCCGGCAGCCACGTTCTGCCGGGCTCTTCGTCCGTATACAGACTTGTTTCAACTGACCGGGAGGATTAAAACCAGACCACTTATTTGCCACGGAAAGGTTCCCTCCCATGCATTATGCCGTTGTCGCCATGCTTGAAATGCTTTGCTGTATCCACGCTTACCGTACCGGACAAGAGCGATATTGGTTTTTTATCATCTTCTGTTTTCCGGTGATTGGTTGCGTGGCGTATTTCGTCATGGTGATGCTGCCTGAAACGGGCGCTGACCTTCACGGACGTACTTTGCTGATGCGTCTGCAGGACAAAATCAACCCGGAACGGCACCTGCGCAAATTAACCGAAGAGCTGGCGATTGCCGAGACTAATCAAAACCATTATGCGTTGGCTAATGAACTGGCGCGCCTTGGGCGTTATCACGAAGCCGTTCCCCATTATCAGCAGGCGTTAAGCGGGATATTCGTCCATGAAGCGGCAATGATGTTGAGCCTGGCGCAGGCACAATTTGCCATCCAGGAGTTCGCCGCCTGCCAGCAGACGCTGGAAGATGTGATGCGTTATAACCCCGATTTTCAGTCGGCAGACGGGCATTTATTGTTCGCCAGAACCTTAGCCACCCAGGAAAAATACGCTGATGCGGAAAGCGAGTTTGAGGTGCTTGTTTCTTATTACCCCGGCCCGCAGGCGCGTATTTACTATGCGGAAATGCTGGCGAAAATGAGTCGACTACGTGAAGCCAACGAGCAGTATGTTGCTGTGGTTGATACGGCTAAACGCTCAAGACCTCATTATAGAAAACACCACCGGGAATGGATTAAGACCGCCAATGAACGGCTGAAGCAGAGTGTGGTGCGATGAAAATCTTCTTTGCCGTTAGACCAGTGTAGCGGCAATCTATTGTTAAAATTGAAAAATGTACTTCTCATCGGGCAGCAAAACTGGACGCAGAATTTGCTGCCATTTTTGCTCTTCATGGTAAGGCGTTCTGGCGATTAGAAGGTCGTTAATCGCCTCTTTTCAGTGCATTCTTGGGATATCCGTGCCCCATCTCCCATTTTCCCTCACCCGCGCCGTCACCGCCTTGTCATCTTTCTGACACCTTACTATCTTAAAAATGTAACAAAAGAGTTATTTTTCTGTAATTCGAGCATGTCATGTTACCCCGCGAGCATAAAACGCGTGAATTCGCGCATTCGGTACAACAAGAGAGATAATCAATGAAACCGTTACATTATACAGCTTCAGCACTGGCGCTCGGACTGGCGTTAATGGGCAATGCGCAGGCAGTGACGACCATTCCGTTCTGGCATTCTATGGAAGGGGAACTGGGGAAAGAGGTGGACTCTCTGGCCCAACGTTTTAACGCCGAAAACCCGGATTACAAAATTGTACCGACCTATAAAGGCAACTACGAACAGAATTTAAGCGCGGGGATTGCCGCATTTCGTACCGGCAACGCGCCGGCTATTTTGCAGGTTTATGAAGTTGGCACCGCCACCATGATGGCGTCGAAAGCCATTAAACCGGTGTATGACGTGTTTAAAGAGGCGGGGCTTCAATTCGATGAGTCGCAGTTTGTGCCGACGGTTTCAGGTTACTACTCCGACAGCAAAACGGGCCACTTACTCTCCCAGCCGTTCAACAGCTCGACCCCCGTTCTCTATTACAACAAAGACGCCTTCAAGAAAGCAGGGTTAGACCCGGAACAGCCGCCGAAAACCTGGCAGGATCTGGCTGACTATGCCGCGAAACTGAAAGCCTCCGGCATGAATTGCGGCTACGCCAGCGGTTGGCAGGGCTGGATCCAACTGGAAAACTTTAGCGCCTGGAACGGTCTGCCGTTTGCCAGCAAAAACAACGGCTTTGACGGCACAGACGCGGTGCTTGAATTCAACAAGCCGGAGCAGGTGAAACACATCACCATGCTCGAAGAGATGAACAAGAAGGGCGACTTCAGCTACGTCGGGCGTAAGGATGAATCCACCGAGAAGTTCTATAACGGTGATTGCGCAATGACGACAGCCTCTTCTGGTTCTCTTGCCAACATTCGCGAGTACGCCAAATTCAACTACGGCGTAGGCATGATGCCTTACGACGCCGATGCGAAAGGTGCGCCACAAAACGCCATTATCGGCGGGGCCAGCCTGTGGGTGATGCAGGGCAAAGATAAAGAAACGTATACCGGCGTGGCGAAGTTCCTCGACTTCCTCGCGAAGCCAGAAAACGCTGCCGAGTGGCATCAGAAAACCGGTTATCTGCCAATCACCAAAGCGGCGTATGACCTGACCCGTGAGCAGGGCTTTTACGAGAAAAACCCCGGGGCGGATATCGCGACGCGTCAGATGCTGAACAAGCCGCCGTTGCCGTTCACCAAAGGGCTGCGTCTGGGCAACATGCCGCAGATCCGCGTGATTGTGGATGAAGAACTGGAAAGCGTGTGGACCGGTAAGAAGACGCCACAGCAGGCGCTGGATACCGCCGTTGAGCGTGGGAATCAGTTGCTGCGCCGCTTTGAGAAATCGACGAAGTCTTAACCAGTGAAATGTCGGGTGCGCTTCGCTTATCCGACCTGCCATCGTGTGTAGGCAGAATAAGCGAAGCGTATCCGGCACAGTTCAGGAATTAACCGTAATGTCATCATCCCGTCCGGTGTTTCGCTCGCGCTGGCTGCCTTATTTGCTGGTCGCGCCGCAGCTCATCATCACCGTTATCTTTTTTATCTGGCCTGCGGGCGAAGCGTTGTGGTACTCGCTACAAAGCGTCGATCCGTTTGGTTTCTCCAGCCAGTTTGTCGGCCTGGATAACTTCGTCACGCTGTTCCATGACAGCTACTATCTCGACTCCTTCTGGACAACGATAAAATTCAGCACCTTTGTCACCGTCAGCGGTTTGCTGGTGTCGTTGTTCTTCGCGGCGCTGGTGGAGTACATCGTGCGCGGCAGCCGTTTCTATCAAACCTTAATGCTGCTGCCGTATGCCGTGGCTCCCGCTGTTGCCGCCGTATTGTGGATCTTCCTGTTTAACCCCGGTCGTGGGCTGATCACCCATTTTCTCGCTGAGTTCGGCTACGACTGGAACCATGCGCAAAACAGCGGTCAGGCGATGTTTCTGGTGGTGTTTGCCTCGGTGTGGAAGCAAATCAGCTACAACTTCCTGTTCTTCT
The DNA here is from genome assembly GCF_004211995.1 of Escherichia sp. E14S1. Taxonomy (NCBI): domain Bacteria; kingdom Pseudomonadati; phylum Pseudomonadota; class Gammaproteobacteria; order Enterobacterales; family Enterobacteriaceae; genus Escherichia; species Escherichia sp. E14S1. The sequence continues at coordinate 121,830 of NZ_RHJQ01000014.1, read as the reverse complement.
ATGCCGCGCTGCAATCCATTCCTCGTTCGTTGATTGAAGCCGCAGCTATTGACGGCGCAGGGCCGATTCGCCGCTTCTTTAAGATTGCGCTGCCGCTTATTGCTCCGGTGAGTTTCTTCCTGTTGGTGGTGAACCTGGTGTATGCCTTCTTCGACACCTTCCCGGTGATCGACGCCGCCACGTCCGGCGGGCCGGTTCAGGCCACCACGACGCTGATTTATAAGATCTACCGCGAAGGCTTTACCGGACTGGATCTGGCTTCGTCTGCCGCGCAGTCGGTGGTGTTGATGTTCCTCGTCATCGTGCTGACGGTGGTGCAGTTCCGCTATGTTGAAAGCAAGGTGCGTTACCAATGATTGAGAACCGTCCGTGGCTGACGATATTCAGCCATACCATGCTGATCCTCGGGATCGCGGTGATCCTCTTCCCACTGTACGTGGCGTTTGTCGCGGCGACGCTGGATAAACAAGAAGTCTACGCCGCGCCGATGACGCTTATTCCCGGCACGCATCTGCTGGAAAACATCCACAATATCTGGGTAAACGGGGTTGGTACGAATAGCGCGCCGTTCTGGCGGATGTTGCTTAACAGCTTTGTGATGGCGTTCAGCATTACGCTCGGCAAAATTACCGTCTCGATGCTCTCGGCATTTGCCATTGTCTGGTTTCGTTTTCCGCTACGTAACCTCTTCTTCTGGATGATTTTTATCACCCTGATGTTGCCGGTTGAAGTGCGTATCTTCCCGACGGTGGAAGTCATCGCCAACCTGAAGATGCTCGACAGCTACGCTGGTTTAACGCTGCCGCTGATGGCCTCGGCGACCGCTACCTTCCTGTTCCGCCAGTTCTTTATGACGCTGCCGGATGAACTGGTGGAAGCGGCGCGGATCGACGGCGCGTCGCCAATGCGTTTCTTTTGCGACATCGTTTTTCCGCTGTCAAAAACCAATCTGGCGGCGCTGTTTGTGATCACCTTTATTTACGGCTGGAACCAGTATTTGTGGCCGTTGTTGATTATTACCGACGTTGATCTCGGCACCACCGTGGCAGGGATTAAAGGGATGATCGCCACTGGCGAAGGCACCACGGAATGGAACTCGGTGATGGCGGCGATGTTGTTAACCCTGATCCCACCAGTAGTGATTGTTTTAGTGATGCAGCGTGCCTTTGTGCGCGGCCTGGTCGATAGTGAGAAATAAGATGGCAGGACTGAAATTACAGGCAGTAACCAAAAGCTGGGATGGCAAAACCCAGGTCATTAAACCGCTGACCCTTGATGTGGCGGATGGCGAATTTATCGTGATGGTCGGGCCGTCTGGCTGCGGGAAATCGACGTTATTGCGAATGGTGGCCGGACTGGAGCGGGTAACGACGGGCGATATCTGGATCGACCGCAAGCGTGTCACTGAAATGGAGCCGAAAGATCGCGGAATTGCGATGGTATTCCAGAACTACGCGCTCTATCCGCATATGAGCGTTGAGGAGAACATGGCGTGGGGGCTGAAAATCCGCGGCATGGGCAAGCAGCAAATAGCCGAGCGCGTTAAAGAAGCGGCGCGTATTCTGGAGCTGGACGGCCTGCTCAAGCGCCGCCCGCGTGAGCTATCCGGCGGTCAGCGCCAGCGTGTGGCGATGGGGCGCGCGATTGTGCGTGAGCCGGCGGTGTTCTTGTTTGATGAGCCGCTCTCTAACCTCGATGCCAAGCTGCGCGTGCAGATGCGGCTTGAACTACAACAACTGCACCGTCGCCTGAAAACAACTTCACTCTACGTTACCCACGATCAGGTTGAAGCGATGACCCTCGCCCAGCGAGTGATGGTAATGAACGGCGGTGTTGCCGAACAGATTGGCACACCGGTGGAAGTGTACGAAAAGCCCGCCAGCCTGTTTGTGGCGAGTTTTATCGGCAGTCCGGCGATGAACCTGCTGACAGGCCGCGTGAATAACGAAGGCACGCATTTCGAACTGGAAGGCGGTATTGCGCTGCCGCTAAACGGTTACTATCGCCAGTATGCCGGGCGTAAAATGACCCTCGGTATCCGCCCGGAACATATTGCGCAAAGTTCGCAGGCAGAAGGCGGCGTGCCACTAGTGATGGACACGCTGGAGATCCTCGGCGCAGATAACCTGGCACACGGACGCTGGGGCGAACAGAAGCTGGTGGTGCGACTGGCGCATCAGGAGCGCCCGACGGCAGGCAGCACGCTGTGGCTGCATCTGCCGGAAAATCAGCTACATCCTTTTGATGGTGAAACAGGACAACGAGTATGAGTAACTGGCCTTATCCCCGCATCGTCGCTCATCGTGGCGGCGGTAAGTTGGCCCCGGAAAACACCTTGGCGGCAATCGACGTAGGGGCGAAATACGGTCATAAGATGATCGAATTTGACGCGAAGTTATCGAAAGATGGCGAGATCTTCCTGCTCCATGACGATAATCTCGAACGTACCAGCAACGGTTGGGGCGTTGCGGGCGAGCTGAACTGGCAGGATTTACTGCGCGTGGATGCGGGCAGTTGGTACAGCAAAGCGTTTAAAGGTGAGCCGCTGCCGTTGCTTTCGCAGGTGGCGGAACGCTGTCGCGAACATGGGATGATGGCGAATATCGAAATCAAGCCCACCACTGGCACCGGGCCATTAACGGGCAAAATGGTGGCGCTGGTGGCACGTGAACTGTGGGCCGGTATGACGCCGCCGCTGCTGTCATCGTTTGAGATTGATGCTTTAGAAGCCGCACAATTGGCGGCACCGGAACTGCCGCGTGGTTTATTGCTTGATGAGTGGCGCGACGACTGGCGCGAACTGACCACGCGGCTGGGCTGCGTCTCTATTCATCTCAATCATAAGTTGCTCGATAAAGCGCGAGTGATGCAGTTGAAAGACGCCGGACTGCGGATTCTGGTGTATACCGTCAACAAACCCCAGCGCGCGGCAGAGTTGCTGCGCTGGGGCGTGGATTGCATCTGTACCGATGCGATTGATGTGATTGGTCCGAACTTTACGGACCAATAGTTTTCAACGGAATGTCAGGCTGCGACGTGCTGGGCGGATTCAGCATGTCGCCGTTTTTCCTCTCTTGCAGCATATGCTGCTGATTTAGCGAACTATCCGGATTATGGTTACTGTTTAACATCCCGCCGTTGGTGTTGGGCAGCATTTGCTGCCGGGCAGGATTTAGCTCCCCCGGCTGCGACTGCAATACCCGCTGAGAGTTGCTATTAATCTGATTTTCTAAATGCTGCTGTTGCAATTGCGTCTGAGTTTTCAGTTGCTGATTCAGCATCCCTTTTTGCTGGATTTGCTGAGTCTGCATTTGAGTTTGCATCCGCTGCTGGCTGGGGATCTGATACCCCGGCTGGTTAGGATTATTCAGAGTATTAATGGGCTGTGCAAAGCCGACAAACGGCAGGAGTGCCGTCAAAAGCAGAAGTCGTTTCATCGCGTATCCTCCTCTGAAGATATCCTTTAAGTTTACTCGCTTCCCGGCAAAACGATGATTAATTCAGAGTTATATACCAGGCTTAGCTGGGGTTGCCCCACACATAACTGGAGAATAACGATGATAAAACCGACGTTTTTACGCCGGGCGGCGATTGCAGCTTTGCTTTCAGGATGTTGTTTTAGTGCGGCAGCCGCGCCACCTGTTTCTTATGGTGTGGAGGAAGATGTCTTCCATCCGGTACGCGCAAAGCAGGGGATGGTGGCGTCTGTAGATGCTACTGCCACTCAGGTGGGGGTGGATATCCTCAAGGAGGGCGGGAATGCCGTTGATGCCGCCGTGGCGGTGGGCTACGCGCTGGCGGTAACGCATCCGCAGGCAGGGAATCTGGGCGGCGGTGGTTTTATGTTAATCCGCTCGAAAAATGGCAATACCACGGCTATCGATTTCCGCGAAATGGCGCCCGCCAAAGCGACCCGTGATATGTTCCTTGATGATCAGGGCAACCCGGACAGCAAAAAATCACTCACTTCGCATCTGGCTTCCGGCACGCCCGGTACGGTAGCAGGTTTCTCGTTGGCGTTGGATAAATACGGCACCATGCCGTTGAACAAAGTGGTGCAACCGGCGTTTAAACTGGCACGCGATGGTTTTATCATTAACGACGCTTTGGCAGACGATCTCAAAACCTACGGGAGCGAAGTGCTGCCGAATCACGAAAACAGCAAAGCTATCTTCTGGAAAGAGGGCGAGCCGCTGAAAAAGGGCGACAAGCTGGTGCAGGCGAACCTGGCAAAGAGCCTGGAGATGATTGCCGAAAACGGCCCGGATGAATTCTATAAAGGCACGATAGCGGAGCAGATCGCTCAGGAGATGCAGAAAAACGGTGGCTTGATTACGAAAGAAGATTTAGCCGCGTATAAAGCAGTAGAACGCACACCGATTAGCGGCGATTATCGCGGGTATCAGGTTTACTCCATGCCACCGCCATCTTCCGGCGGGATTCATATCGTGCAGATCCTCAATATTCTGGAAAACTTCGATATGCAGAAATACGGCTTTGGCAGCGCCGACGCGATGCAAATCATGGCAGAGGCCGAGAAATACGCCTACGCCGACCGCTCGGAATATCTTGGCGACCCGGATTTTGTCAAAGTACCGTGGCAGGCGCTGACCAATAAAGCCTATGCCAAATCTATTGCCGAGCAAATCGATATCAATAAAGCGAAGCCGTCCAGCGAGATTCGCCCTGGCAAGCTTGCGCCTTATGAGAGTAATCAAACTACCCATTACTCTGTAGTGGATAAAGACGGTAACGCGGTGGCGGTGACCTATACGCTGAACACCACCTTCGGTACGGGCATTGTCGCGGGTGAGAGCGGTATTTTGCTCAATAACCAGATGGATGATTTCTCCGCCAAACCGGGCGTGCCGAACGTTTACGGGCTGGTGGGCGGTGATGCCAACGCCGTCGGGCCGAACAAACGTCCGCTGTCGTCGATGTCGCCGACTATTGTGGTGAAAGACGGTAAAACCTGGCTGGTGACTGGTAGCCCTGGCGGTAGCCGGATTATCACCACTGTGCTGCAAATGGTGGTAAATAGCATCGATTATGGGATGAACGTCGCCGAAGCGACCAATGCGCCGCGTTTCCACCATCAGTGGTTGCCGGACGAGCTGCGTGTCGAGAAGGGATTTAGCCCGGATACGATCAAGCTGCTGGAAGCAAAAGGTCAGAAAGTGGCGCTGAAAGAGGCGATGGGCAGTACACAAAGCATTATGGTTGGGCCTGACGGTGAGTTGTACGGCGCATCCGACCCGCGCTCGGTGGATGATTTAACGGCAGGGTACTAATATCTTAAGCCCTCTCCTGGTAGGTGAGGGCTTAAATGACAAACTTAGATTACAAATTCTCTATTTCACCCGCGCCATATAATACGCATCGATATATTCACCATTACGCAATGCGTACTTCTTGCCAGTCCCTTCAATCTCAAAGCCGAATTTTTTATAGACCTTAATTGCTGGCGCGTTATCGACGAACACCGTTAGTTCAATACGATCTACCCGCAACCAGTTGTCGCACATTTCAATCATCTCTCGCATCAGGGCGCTGGCGACGCCGCGATTCTTCCAGCGGGCGTCGACACAGATACCAAAATCGGCAACATGACTGCGGCGCGGGCGTTGCTGTACATCAATGGTGAGATGACCTACTACAGTTCCATCAATACAGGCGACAAGTTGCTTGATGCTGGGGCGATCGGCGAGTCGTTCCAGCCACATATGTTCTGAAGGATGAGGCACCTGTAGTGTGTTGTAATACACCTCCGGCTGGGCGTGGATATGCCGAATGGCCTCATAATCGCGCGTTTCTGCGTGGCGTATTACTATCTCACTCATTCCTCTGTCCTCTTTAGGGTAAATGTCCCTTTCAACATCATTGACTTTCAAATACGAGTCAAATGCATTTTTTTGCAAAAAGTGTTGGACAAGTGCGAATGAGAATGATTATTATTGTCTCGCGATCAGGAAGACCCTCGCGGAGAACCTGAAAGCACGACATTGCTCACATTGCTTCCAGTATTACTTAGCCAGCCGGGTGCTGGCTTTTTTTTTGCTTTCGTACTGGTTTGATTGCCATTTTGTCCACGTGAAGTGTTCCTCGTGTTGAGACAAATGCAAAATTGCCTGATGCGCTACGCTTATCAGGCCTACAAACCGATGCCATTTTGTGTAGGCAGGTAAGGCGTTCACGCCGCATCCGGCATGATCAAAGTGCACTTTGCCAACAATCTGACGTACTGAAGCCCAGGCATAGGAACCGCGTCCGCTTTGCGCTAAGGTGTAAATAACCACCTTAAAAAGGACGAAATCATGGTCATCAACTGTGCCTTTATTGGCTTCGGCAAAAGCACCACCCGTTACCATCTTCCGTATGTACTTAACCGCAAGGATAGCTGGCATGTCGCGCATATTTTTCGCCGCCATGCGAAGCCGGAAGAACAGGCTCCCATTTATTCCCATATTCATTTCACCAGCGATCTCGACGAAGTGTTAAACGATCCCGATGTTAAGCTGGTTGTCGTCTGCACCCACGCGGACAGCCACTTCGAGTACGCGAAGCGCGCGCTGGAAGCCGGGAAAAATGTACTTGTCGAAAAACCGTTCACCCCGACGCTTGCGCAGGCGAAAGAGCTGTTTGCGCTGGCGAAAAGTAAAGGGCTGATCGTCACGCCGTATCAGAATCGTCGCTTTGATTCCTGCTTCCTGACGGCGAAAAAAGCGATTGAAAGCGGCAAGCTGGGAGAGATTGTCGAAGTGGAAAGCCATTTTGACTATTACCGCCCGGTGGCAGAAACCAAACCTGGACTGCCGCAGGATGGCGCGTTCTATGGGCTTGGTGTGCATACCCTGGACCAGGTTATCTCGCTGTTTGGTCGCCCGGATCACGTCGCTTATGACATCCGCAGCCTGCGTAATAAAGCCAATCCTGACGACACCTTTGAAGCGCAGCTGTTTTATGGCGACCTGAAAGCGATCGTTAAAACCAGTCATCTGGTGAAAATCGATTATCCGAAATTTATCGTTCACAGTAAGAAAGGTACATTTATTAAATACGGCATCGACCAGCAGGAAACCAGCCTGAAGGCTAATATTATGCCGGGCGAACCTGGATTTGCGGCGGATGATTCGGTCGGTGTGCTGGAGTATGTCAATGACGAGGGCGTGATGGTCAGAGAAGAGATGAAGCCGGAGATGGGCGACTATGGACGTGTGTATGATGCGTTGTACCAAACCATCACCAACGGTGCGCCAAATTACGTCAAGGAATCTGAAGTTCTTACCAATCTGGAAATCCTTGAACGCGGTTTTGAACAAGCCTCTCCCTCCACAGTGACTCTCGTGAAGTAAGTTTATGGCCCCTCGAATAGTTCAATTTTTTTGAACAGAGGGGTCAATTTTCACCCTCTATCATCCCAGGCAGATCGGGTCCACACTAAGCCCATCGAAATCATTCAGGGGGCGAATACAAATGATCTACTTACGCAAAGCAAATGAACGCGGTCATGCTAATCATGGCTGGCTGGACTCCTGGCATACTTTCTCTTTTGCCAATTATTACGATCCGAACTTTATGGGCTTCTCCGCGCTGCGCGTGATTAACGACGACGTGATTGAAGCAGGGCAGGGCTTCGGCACTCACCCGCATAAAGATATGGAAATTTTGACCTACGTGCTGGAAGGTACTGTTGAGCATCAGGACAGCATGGGCAATAAAGAACAGGTTCCGGCGGGCGAGTTCCAGATTATGAGTGCGGGTACGGGTATTCGTCACTCAGAGTACAACCCAAGCAGCACTGAGCGTCTGCACCTGTATCAGATCTGGATCATGCCAGAAGAAAACGGTATTACGCCGCGTTATGAACAGCGTCGCTTCGATGCCGTGCAGGGCAAACAGCTGGTGCTCTCGCCGGATGCGCGTGACGGTTCGCTGAAAGTGTATCAGGATATGGAACTGTACCGCTGGGCGCTGGTAAAAGATGAGCAGTCGATACATCAGATTGCCGCTGAACGCCGCGTCTGGATCCAGGTGGTGAAAGGTAATGTCACTATTAACGGCGTAAAAGCCTCGACCAGCGATGGTCTGGCGATTTGGGATGAGCAGGCGATTTCCGTCCACGCTGATAGCGACAGTGAAATCCTGCTGTTCGATTTACCGCCAGTCTAAATTTATCTCACAAACCTTCCTGAGGAATCAGGAAGGTTGTGATGCGTCCGTGGTAAACTAAAGGAATCTATCCCTTTTGTACCTTTCAGGACGATGAAAAAGAAAAGACCCGTACTTCAGGATGTGGCTGACCGTGTAGGCGTGACCAAAATGACGGTCAGCCGTTTTTTGCGTAACCCTGAGCAGGTTTCCGTCGCTCTACGTGGCAAGATTGCCGCCGCTCTTGATGAACTGGGTTATATTCCCAATCGCGCGCCCGATATCCTCTCTAACGCCACCAGCCGGGCGATTGGTGTCCTGTTACCTTCTCTCACCAACCAGGTTTTTGCGGAAGTATTACGCGGAATCGAAAGCGTCACCGACGCGCACGGTTATCAGACGATGCTGGCGCACTACGGTTATAAGCCGGAAATGGAGCAAGAACGCCTTGAATCGATGCTCTCCTGGAATATCGATGGCCTGATCCTTACTGAACGCACCCACACGCCACGCACCTTAAAGATGATTGAAGTGGCGGGTATTCCGGTGGTGGAGCTGATGGACAGCCAGTCGCCGTGCCTCGATATCGCTGTCGGTTTTAATAACTTTGAAGCGGCACGCCAGATGACTGCTGCCATTATTGCTCGCGGGCATCGACACATTGCTTATCTCGGCGCACGTCTCGACGAACGTACTATCATCAAACAGAAGGGATATGAGCAGGCGATGCTGGATGCAGGCCTGGTGCCATATAGCGTGATGGTTGAACAATCTTCTTCTTACTCTTCCGGTATTGAACTGATTCGTCAGGCGCGGCGGGAATATCCGCAGTTGGATGGCGTGTTCTGTACCAACGATGACCTGGCGGTCGGCGCGGCGTTTGAATGTCAGCGTCTGGGGTTGAAAGTTCCTGACGATATGGCGATTGCCGGTTTCCACGGTCATGACATTGGCCAGGTGATGGAGCCACGGCTGGCAAGTGTGCTGACGCCGCGTGAGCGGATGGGCAGCATTGGCGCTGAACGCCTGCTGGCGCGTATTCGTGGCGAAGCGGTGACGCCGAAAATGTTAGATTTAGGTTTCACCTTGTCACCAGGTGGATCTATTTAAGCCTACAAATTTGAAGTAGCTCACACTTATACACTTAAGGCACGGATGGATATTGCTTCTGATTTTGTCCGGCCGGACAATGTTACCGATAACAGTTACCCGTAACATTTTTAATTCTTGTACTGTGGGGGCACCACTTTGAGCACGACTAACCATGATCACCACATTTACGTTCTGATGGGCGTCTCAGGCAGCGGCAAATCTGCGGTCGCCAGTGAAGTGGCGCATCAACTTCATGCCGCGTTTCTTGATGGCGATTTCCTCCATCCGCGCTGCAATATCGAAAAAATGGCGTCTGGTGAACCGCTGAACGACGACGATCGCAAACCGTGGTTGCAGGCGCTGAACGACGCCGCGTTTGCCATGCAGCGTACCAATAAAGTGTCGCTGATCGTCTGCTCTGCACTGAAAAAACACTATCGCGACCTGCTGCGTGAAGGTAATCCGAATCTCTCTTTCATCTACCTGAAAGGCGATTTTGATGTGATTGAAAGCCGCCTGAAAGCGCGCAAAGGCCATTTCTTTAAAACCCAAATGCTGGTGACGCAGTTTGAAACGCTGCAGGAGCCGGGTGCGGACGAAACCGATGTACTGGTGGTGGATATCGATCAACCGCTGGAAGGTGTTGTGGCAAGCACCATTGAGGTTATTAAAAAAGGCAAATAAGTAGTGACTACATTAACGCTTGTTTTAACAGCAGTAGGGTCTGTTTTACTGCTGCTGTTTTTAGTCATGAAGGCGCGTATGCACGCTTTCCTGGCTTTGATGGTGGTGTCTATGGGGGCTGGCCTTTTTTCCGGTATGCCGCTCGATAAAATCGCAGCGACGATGGAAAAAGGGATGGGAGGCACCCTCGGCTTCCTGGCGGTGGTTGTCGCCCTGGGAGCCATGTTTGGCAAGATATTACATGAAACCGGCGCAGTCGATCAGATTGCCGTCAAAATGCTCAAATCCTTCGGTCACAGCCGCGCGCATTATGCCATCGGCCTTGCGGGGCTGGTCTGCGCGCTACCGCTGTTCTTTGAAGTGGCGATTGTTCTGCTGATTAGCGTTGCCTTCTCGATGGCGCGCCACACCGGTACGAATCTGGTGAAACTGGTAATCCCATTATTCGCAGGCGTGGCGGCAGCGGCGGCATTTCTGGTGCCTGGACCAGCGCCGATGCTGCTGGCATCGCAGATGAACGCCGACTTTGGCTGGATGATCCTGATTGGCCTGTGTGCGGCAATTCCGGGGATGATCATCGCTGGGCCGCTGTGGGGCAATTTCATCAGCCGTTACGTTGAGCTGCATATTCCTGACGATATCAGCGAACCGCATCTCGGCGAAGGCAAAATGCCGTCTTTTGGATTCAGCCTGTCGCTGATCCTGCTGCCGCTGGTGCTGGTAGGTCTTAAAACCATTGCTGCGCGTTTTGTACCAGAAGGATCAACTGCTTACGAATGGTTTGAGTTTATCGGTCATCCGTTTACCGCGATTCTGGTTGCTTGTCTGGTAGCAATTTATGGCCTGGCAATGCGTCAGGGCATGCCAAAAGACAAAGTGATGGAGATTTGCGGTCACGCGCTGCAACCGGCGGGGATCATTCTGCTGGTGATTGGTGCGGGCGGCGTGTTCAAACAGGTGCTGGTTGACTCTGGCGTAGGTCCGGCGCTGGGCGAAGCGTTAACCGGCATGGGCCTGCCGATTGCCATCACCTGCTTCGTGCTGGCAGCTGCAGTGCGCATCATTCAGGGGTCTGCCACCGTTGCCTGTTTAACGGCGGTGGGGCTGGTGATGCCGGTCATTGAACAATTGAATTACTCCGGTGCGCAAATGGCGGCACTGTCGATTTGTATCGCTGGTGGTTCGATTGTTGTCAGCCACGTTAACGACGCTGGTTTCTGGTTGTTCGGTAAATTTACCGGTGCGACCGAAGCCGAAACGCTGAAAACCTGGACCATGATGGAAACCATCCTCGGCACTGTTGGTGCCATCGTCGGGATGATTGCGTTCCAGTTGTTGAGTTAAGTCTGTTTACCCGGTAGGTCTTACACTACCGGGCTCCTTCCTGGTAATGCCTCTCGTCACCCCTTCATCCACATCCGAATGCCGTCGAGGAACATCTGGGTTGCCATTATCACCAGAATCAATCCCATCAGACGTTCCAGCGCATTCACTCCTTTCTCGCCCAGCAGACGTAAAAATAGCGATGACTGTAGCAGGATGACAAAGGTGCCGCCCCAGGCCAGCAGCAGCGCAATCACCAGATGCCCCATCTGATTCGGGTACTGGTGAGACAGCAACATTAATGTGGCGAGGATAGTCGGCCCTGCCACTAATGGGATTGCCAGCGGCACAATAAACGGCTCTTCACCTGCCGGAAGCCCACTGCTATTGCCTGAAGCACTGGGGAAAATCATCTTAATGGCGATCAGAAAGAGAATGATGCCGCCAGAAATGGAGACGGTTTCTGCCCGCAGGCTAAGAAATGCCAGAATTTTCTCACCCGCAAACAGGAACACCAGCATCACCATGAGAGCAATAAGCAACTCTCGCACCATGATTGCCCGACGTCTTTTCGGTTCTGTATGTTTCAGTACGGACATAAAAATAGGTAGATTTCCGAGCGGATCCATAATCAAGATCAATAAAACTGCTGCAGAAATGATTTCATTCATAACTCAAGTTCCCTGATAATTGCCGTGGACTTTCTGCGTGCTACGAAAGCAGGATAAGTCGCATTACTGATGGCTTCGCTATCATTGATTAATTTCACTTGCGACTTTGGCTGCTTTTTGTATGGTGAAAGATGTGCCATGAGGACACCGGCACATATATACAGCACACATCTTTGCAGGAAAAAACGCTTATGAAAAATGTTGGTTTTATCGGCTGGCGCGGTATGGTCGGCTCCGTTCTCATGCAACGCATGGTTGAAGAGCGCGACTTCGACGCCATTCGCCCTGTCTTCTTTTCGACTTCACAGTCTGGTCAGGCTGCGCCTTCCTTCGGCGGTGCTTCTGGCACACTTCAGGATGCCTTTGATCTGGAGGCGCTGAAGGCTCTCGATATCATCGTAACCTGTCAGGGCGGCGATTATACCAACGAAATCTATCCAAAGCTCCGTGAGAGCGGATGGCAAGGTTACTGGATTGACGCAGCATCGTCTCTGCGCATGAAAGATGACGCCATCATCATTCTTGACCCAGTCAATCAGGACGTCATTACTGATGGATTAAATAAAGGCATCAGGACTTTTGTTGGCGGTAACTGTACCGTAAGCCTGATGTTGATGTCGTTGGGCGGTTTATTCGCCAATGATCTTGTAGATTGGGTTTCCGTTGCAACCTACCAGGCGGCTTCCGGCGGTGGTGCGCGACATATGCGTGAGTTGTTAACCCAGATGGGCCAACTGTATGGCCATGTAGCGGATGAACTCGCGACACCGTCCTCTGCTATTCTCGATATTGAACGCAAAGTCACGACTTTAACCCGCAGCGGCGAGTTGTCAGTGGATAACTTTGGCGTGCCGCTGGCGGGTAGCCTGATTCCGTGGATCGACAAACAGCTTGATAACGGTCAGAGCCGCGAAGAATGGAAAGGGCAGGCAGAAACCAACAAGATTCTCAACACATCTTCCGTTATTCCGGTAGATGGTTTGTGTGTGCGTGTCGGGGCGTTGCGCTGCCACAGCCAGGCATTCACCATCAAATTGAAAAAAGATGTGTCTATTCCGACCGTGGAAGAACTGTTGGCGGCCCATAACCCGTGGGCAAAAGTGGTTCCAAACGATCGCGAAATCACTATGCGTGAGCTAACCCCAGCTGCCGTCACCGGTACGCTGACCACGCCGGTAGGCCGTTTGCGTAAGCTGAATATGGGACCTGAGTTCCTGTCAGCCTTTACCGTGGGCGACCAGCTGCTGTGGGGGGCCGCGGAGCCGCTACGCCGGATGCTTCGTCAACTGGCGTAATGTTTATTCATTAAATTTGGGGCGTAATGCTGCCCCTTTTAGTGCGTAGTACAGGAGTAAGCGCAGATGTTTCATGATTTACCGGGAGTTAAGTAGAGCATTGGCTATTCTTTAAGGGTGGCGGGATACATACGTATTCAATGCCTTACCTGAAGTGAGGACGGCGTAGAGAGGATGCACAGAGTGCTGCGCCGTTCAGGTCAAAAAAATGTCACAACCAGATGTCAAAAATTAGTTGGATGGGGTGACACAATAAAACAGGAAGACAAGCATGTCCGATCGTATCGATAGAGACGTGATTAACGCGCTAATTGCAGGTCATTTTGCGGATCCTTTTTCCGTACTTGGAATGCATAAAACCACAGCGGGACTGGAAGTCCGTGCCCTTTTACCTGACGCCACCGATGTGTGGGTAATTGAACCAAAAACTGGACGCAAAGTCGCTAAACTGGAGTGTCTCGACTCTCGTGGATTCTTCAGCGGCGTCGTTCCTCGGCGTAAAAATTTTTTCCGCTATCAGTTGGCGGTTGTCTGGCATGGCCAGCAGAATCTGATTGATGATCCTTACCGTTTTGGCCCTTTAATCCAGGAAATGGACGCCTGGTTGTTATCTGAAGGTACCCACCTGCGCCCATATGAAACCTTAGGTGCGCACGCAGATACTATGGATGGCGTTACCGGCACGCGTTTTTCTGTCTGGGCGCCAAATGCCCGCCGTGTCTCGGTTGTTGGGCAATTCAACTACTGGGATGGTCGTCGTCACCCGATGCGCCTGCGTAAAGAGAGCGGCATTTGGGAACTGTTTATCCCTGGCGCGCATAACGGTCAGCTCTATAAATACGAAATGATTGATGCCAATGGCAATCTGCGTTTGAAGTCTGATCCTTATGCCTTCGAAGCGCAGATGCGCCCGGAAACCGCTTCCCTTATTTGCGGACTGCCTGAAAAGGTCGTGCAGACCGAAGAGCGCAAAAAAGCGAATCAGTTTGATGCGCCAATTTCTATCTATGAAGTTCACCTGGGGTCATGGCGTCGTCATGCCGACAACAACTTCTGGTTAAGCTATCGCGAACTTGCCGATCAGTTGGTGCCTTACGCTAAATGGATGGGCTTTACCCACCTCGAACTGCTGCCAATTAACGAACATCCATTCGATGGCAGTTGGGGCTATCAGCCGACAGGTTTGTATGCGCCAACTCGCCGTTTTGGCACTCGCGATGATTTCCGCTATTTCATTGATGCCGCCCACGCAGCAGGTTTGAACGTGATTCTCGACTGGGTGCCGGGTCACTTCCCGACAGATGACTTTGCACTTGCCGAATTTGACGGCACAAATCTGTATGAACACAGCGATCCGCGTGAAGGCTACCATCAGGACTGGAACACCCTGATTTACAACTATGGCCGCCGTGAAGTCAGCAATTTCCTTGTTGGTAATGCGCTGTACTGGATCGAGCGTTTTGGTATCGATGCGCTGCGCGTCGATGCGGTTGCTTCGATGATTTATCGTGATTACAGCCGTAAAGAAGGCGAGTGGATCCCGAACGAGTATGGTGGACGCGAGAATCTGGAAGCGATTGAATTCCTTCGCAATACCAACCGTATTATCGGTGAACAAGTTCCTGGTGCAGTAACGATGGCGGAGGAGTCTACCGACTTCCCGAACGTTTCCCGCCCGCAGGATATTGGTGGTCTGGGCTTCTGGTACAAGTGGAACCTCGGCTGGATGCACGACACTCTGGATTACATGAAGCTCGACCCGGTTTATCGTCAATACCACCACAATAAACTCACCTTCGGGATGCTCTACAACTACACTGAAAACTTCGTCCTGCCGCTGTCGCACGACGAAGTGGTGCACGGCAAAAAATCGATTCTCGACAGGATGCCAGGCGATGCATGGCAGAAGTTTGCCAATCTGCGAGCCTACTATGCCTGGATGTGGGCGTTCCCGGGCAAGAAACTGTTGTTCATGGGTAACGAATTTGCCCAAGGGCGTGAGTGGAACCACGATGCCAGCCTCGACTGGCATCTGCTGGAAGGTGGCGACAACTGGCATCACGGTGTCCAGCGACTGGTACGCGATCTGAACCATACTTATCGTCACCACAAAGCTCTGCACGAGCTGGATTTCGACGCCTACGGCTTTGAATGGCTGGTGGTGGATGACCATGAGCGCTCGGTGCTGATCTTTGTGCGTCGCGATAAAGAGGGTAACGAAATTATCGTTGCCAGCAACTTTACGCCGGTGCCGCGCCATGATTATCGCTTTGGCATTAATCAGCCAGGTAAGTGGCGTGAGATTCTCAACACCGATTCCATGCACTACCACGGCAGCAATGCTGGCAATGGCGGCGCGGTACATAGCGATGAGATCGCCAGCCACGGTCGTCAGCATTCATTGAGCCTTACTCTACCACCGCTGGCCACTATCTGGCTGGTGCGGGAGGGAGAATGACACAACTCGCCATTGGCAAACCTGCTCCCCTTGGCGCGCACTATGATGGCCAGGGCGTCAACTTCACGCTCTTTTCCGCTCATGCCGAGCGGGTAGAGCTGTGTGTGTTTGACGCTCAGGGCATAGAACACCGGTATGACTTGCCAGGACGCAGCGGCGATGTCTGGCACGGTTACTTGCCGGATGCTCGCCCGGGTTTGCACTATGGGTATCGCGTACATGGCCCCTGGCAACCTGCCGTGGGGCATCGCTTTAACCCGGCGAAGTTGTTGATTGATCCTTGCGCGCGGCAAATTGAGGGTGAGTTTAAAGATAACCCGCTGCTGCATGCAGGCCATAATGAACCTGATTATCGTGACAACGCCGCCATTGCGCCGAAATGCGTGGTGGTGGTCGATCACTATGACTGGGAGGATGATGCCCCGCCGCGCACGCCGTGGGGCAGCACCATCATTTATGAAGCCCATGTCAAAGGATTAACCTATCTGCATCCGGAGATCCCGGTTGAGATCCGCGGCACCTATAAAGCGCTCGGCCATCCGGTGATGATCAACTATTTAAAACGGTTGGGTATTACCGCACTGGAACTGTTGCCAGTGGCGCAGTTTGCCAGTGAACCGCGCCTGCAACGTATGGGGCTAAGTAACTACTGGGGCTACAATCCGGTGGCGCTGTTTGCGCTGCATCCGGCATATGCCAGCTCGCCCGAAACGGCGTTGGACGAATTCCGCGACGCAGTGAAAGCCCTGCACAAGGCGGGTATTGAAGTTATTCTCGACATCGTACTCAACCACAGTGCGGAACTGGACCTGGACGGCCCGGTATTCTCACTGCGCGGGATCGACAACCGTAGCTATTATTGGATAAGAGAAGACGGCGATTATCACAACTGGACCGGCTGTGGTAATACGCTCAATCTGAGCCATCCGGCGGTAGTGGAGTACGCCAGCGCCTGTCTACGCTACTGGGTGGAAACCTGCCACGTTGATGGTTTCCGCTTCGATCTCGCAGCAGTCATGGGGCGAACACCGGAGTTTCGTCAGGATGCGCCGCTGTTTACGGCTATCCAGAATTGCCCAGTGCTTTCGCAAGTGAAGTTGATTGCCGAACCGTGGGATATCGCGCCAGGTGGTTATCAGGTGGGCAATTTCCCACCGCTGTTTGCCGAGTGGAATGATCATTTCCGCGACGCCGCACGCCGTTTCTGGCTGCACTATAACTTGTCGCTGGGTGAGTTTGCCGGGCGTTTTGCCGCCTCCAGCGATGTTTTTAAACGTAATGGCCGTCTGCCGAGTGCTGCGATTAATCTCGTTACTGCGCATGACGGTTTTACGCTTCGCGACTGCGTTTGTTTCAACCATAAACACAATGAAGCAAATGGAGAGGAAAATCGCGACGGGACCAACAACAATTACAGTAACAATCATGGTAAAGAAGGGTTAGGCGGTACTCTTGATTTGATTGAACGGCGGCGCGACAGCATTCACGCCCTGTTAACGACGTTGTTGCTCTCCCAGGGTACGCCGATGTTACTGGCAGGTGATGAACATGGTCACAGCCAGCATGGCAATAACAATGCCTACTGTCAGGATAACCAACTAACGTGGTTGGACTGGTCGCAGGCAAACAGTGGGTTAACGGGGTTTACCGCCGCGTTAATCCATTTGCGCAAGCGCATTCCTGCTTTGGTAGAGGATCGCTGGTGGGAAGAAGGCGATGGCAATGTCCGTTGGCTGAATCGATATGCTCAACCTTTAAGCTCGGATGAGTGGCAAAACGGGCCAAAGCAGCTGCAAATTTTGCTTTCGGATCGTTTTTTGATCGCAATAAACGCCACGCTTGAGGTAACAGAGATTGTTTTACCTGCTGGGGAGTGGCACGCCATTCCCCCATTCGCTGGAGAGGATAACCCAGTGATTACGGCTGTCTGGCCGGGACCTGCACACGGATTGTGTGTGTTCCAGAGATGATAAAAAAGGAGTTAGTCATGGTTAGTTTAGAGAAGAACGATCACTTAATGTTGGCGCGCCAGCTGCCATTGAAATCTGTTGCCCTGATACTGGCGGGAGGACGTGGTACCCGCCTGAAGGATTTAACCAATAAGAGAGCAAAGCCTGCCGTACACTTCGGCGGTAAGTTCCGCATTATCGACTTTGCGCTGTCCAACTGCATCAACTCTGGGATCCGTCGTATGGGCGTGATCACCCAGTACCAGTCTCACACCCTGGTGCAGCATATTCAGCGCGGCTGGTCGTTCTTCAATGAAGAAATGAACGAGTTTGTCGACCTGCTGCCCGCGCAGCAGAGAATGAAAGGGGAAAACTGGTATCGCGGTACCGCAGACGCGGTAACTCAAAACCTCGATATTATCCGCCGCTATAAAGCGGAGTATGTGGTGATCCTGGCTGGTGACCACATCTACAAGCAAGACTACTCGCGAATGCTTATCGACCACGTCGAAAAAGGTGCGCGTTGTACTGTTGCTTGTATGCCAGTACCGATTGAAGAAGCCTCTGCATTTGGCGTTATGGCAGTCGATGAAAACGATAAAATTATCGAATTTGTTGAAAAACCTGCTAACCCGCCATCAATGCCAAACGATCCGAGCAAATCTCTGGCGAGTATGGGTATCTACGTCTTTGACGCCGACTATCTATATGAATTGCTGGAAGAAGACGATCGTGATGAAAATTCCAGCCACGACTTTGGTAAAGATTTGATTCCAAAAATCACCGAAGAAGGCCTGGCTTATGCGCATCCATTCCCTCTCTCTTGCGTACAGTCTGACCCAGACGCCGAGCCGTACTGGCGCGATGTGGGAACGCTGGAAGCTTACTGGAAAGCGAACCTTGATCTGGCCTCTGTGGTGCCGGAACTGGATATGTACGATCGCAACTGGCCAATTCGCACCTACAATGAATCATTGCCACCAGCGAAATTCGTTCAGGATCGCTCTGGTAGCCATGGGATGACCCTTAACTCACTGGTTTCCGGCGGTTGTGTAATCTCTGGTTCAGTGGTGGTGCAGTCCGTTCTGTTCTCGCGCGTTCGTGTTAATTCATTCTGCAACATTGATTCCGCCGTATTGTTACCGGAAGTATGGGTAGGTCGCTCGTGCCGTCTGCGCCGCTGTGTCATTGACCGCGCGTGTGTCATTCCGGAAGGCATGGTGATTGGTGAGGATGCAGAGGAAGATGCACGTCGTTTCTATCGTTCAGAAGAAGGCATCGTGCTGGTTACGCGCGAAATGCTACGGAAGTTAGGGTATAAACAGGAGCGATAATGCAGGTTTTACATGTATGTTCAGAGATGTTCCCGCTGCTTAAAACCGGCGGTCTGGCTGATGTTATTGGGGCATTACCCGCAGCACAAATCGCAGACGGCGTTGACGCTCGCGTACTGTTGCCTGCATTTCCCGATATTCGCCGTGGCGTGACCGATGCGCAGGTGGTATCTCGTCGTGATACCTTTGCCGGGCATATCACGCTGCTGTTCGGACATTACAACGGGGTTGGTATTTACCTGATTGACGCGCCGCATCTCTACAATCGTCCCGGAAGCCCGTATCACGATACCAACTTATTTGCCTACACTGACAACGTGTTGCGTTTTGCGCTGTTGGGGTGGGTCGGGGCAGAAATGGCCAGTGGGCTGGACCCATTCTGGCGCCCTGATGTGGTGCACGCGCACGACTGGCATGCCGGCCTTGCGCCTGCGTATCTGGCGGCACGCGGGCGTCCGGCGAAGTCGGTGTTTACTGTGCACAATCTGGCCTATCAAGGCATGTTTTATGCACATCACATGAATGACATCCAATTGCCATGGTCATTCTTTAATGTTCACGGGCTGGAGTTCAACGGGCAAATCTCTTTCCTGAAAGCCGGACTGTATTACGCTGACCATATTACAGCGGTTAGTCCGACCTACGCTCGCGAGATTACTGAACCACAGTTTGCCTACGGTATGGAAGGTTTACTTCAGCAGCGTCATCGTGAAGGGCGACTTTCCGGCGTACTGAACGGCGTGGACGAGAAAATCTGGAGTCCAGAGACGGACTTACTTTTAGCCTCGCGTTACACCCGCGATTCATTGGAGGATAAAGCGGAGAATAAGCGCCAGTTGCAAATCGCAATGGGGCTTAAGGTTGACGATAAAGTGCCGCTTTTTGCAGTGGTGAGCCGTCTGACCAGCCAGAAAGGCCTGGATCTGGTGTTAGAGGCCTTACCGGGCCTTCTGGAACAGGGCGGACAACTGGCGCTGCTCGGCGCGGGCGATCCGGTATTGCAGGAAGGTTTCCTTGCTGCAGCAGCGGAACACCCCGGTCAGGTTGGTGTACAGATTGGTTATCACGAAGCATTTTCGCATCGCATTATGGGCGGCGCGGACGTCATTCTGGTGCCCAGTCGTTTTGAACCGTGCGGCTTAACGCAACTTTATGGATTGAAGTACGGCACGCTGCCGTTAGTGCGGCGTACCGGTGGGCTTGCTGATACGGTTTCTGACTGTTCTCTTGAGAACCTTGCAGATGGCGTCGCCAGTGGGTTTGTCTTTGAAGATAGTAATGCTTGGTCGTTGTTACGGGCTATTCGACGCGCTTTTGTTCTGTGGTCCCGCCCTTCATTGTGGCGGTTTGTGCAACGTCAGGCTATGGCAATGGATTTTAGCTGGCAGGTCGCGGCGAAGTCGTACCGTGAGCTTTACTATCGCTTGAAATAGTTTTCAGGAAACGCCTATATGAATGCTCCGTTTACATATTCATCGCCCACGCTTAGCGTAGAAGCTCTTAAGCACTCTATCGCTTATAAGCTGATGTTTACGATTGGCAAGGATCCTGTCGTTGCCAATAAACATGAATGGCTGAACGCAACGTTATTTGCTGTGCGCGATCGTCTCGTGGAGCGCTGGTTACGCTCGAATCGTGCCCAGCTGTCGCAAGAAACTCGTCAGGTTTACTATCTGTCGATGGAGTTTTTGATCGGTCGTACTCTCTCCAACGCCATGCTGTCGTTAGGTATTTATGACGATGTCCAGGGGGCGCTGGAGTCGATGGGGTTAAATCTCGAAGAGTTGATTGATGAGGAAAATGACCCTGGCCTCGGTAACGGCGGTCTGGGGCGTCTGGCGGCCTGCTTCCTGGATTCTCTGGCGACTTTAGGGTTACCAGGTCGCGGCTACGGTATTCGTTACGACTACGGCATGTTCAAGCAGAACATCGTTAACGGCAGCCAGAAAGAGTCACCGGACTACTGGCTGGAATACGGCAACCCGTGGGAATTTAAACGACACAATACGCGCTACAAAGTGCGTTTTGGCGGACGTATTCAGCAAGAAGGCAAGAAAACTCGCTGGATTGAAACTGAAGAAATTCTGGCCGTTGCTTATGACCAGATAATCCCCGGCTATGACACTGACGCAACTAATACCCTGCGTTTATGGAGCGCACAAGCCAGTAGCGAAATTAACCTGGGTAA
Source organism: Escherichia sp. E14S1 (assembly GCF_004211995.1). Lineage (NCBI taxonomy): Bacteria > Pseudomonadati > Pseudomonadota > Gammaproteobacteria > Enterobacterales > Enterobacteriaceae > Escherichia > Escherichia sp. E14S1. The sequence continues at coordinate 100,688 of NZ_RHJQ01000014.1, read as the reverse complement.
ATTCAATCAGGGTGACTACTTCGCGGCGGTGGAAGACAAAAACCACTCCGAGAACGTATCTCGCGTACTGTACCCGGACGACTCCACTTATTCCGGGCGTGAACTGCGTCTGCGTCAGGAATACTTCCTGGTTTCCTCGACCATTCAGGACATTTTAAGCCGCCATTATCAGCTGCATAAAACCTACGATAATCTGGCAGATAAAATCGCGATTCATCTCAATGACACCCATCCGGTGCTGTCGATTCCTGAATTGATGCGTCTGCTGATTGACGAGCATAAATTCAGCTGGGATGACGCTTTTGAAGTGTGTTGCGAGGTCTTCTCTTACACCAACCACACGCTGATGAGCGAGGCGCTGGAAACCTGGCCGGTAGATATGCTGGGTAAAATTCTGCCGCGTCACTTGCAGATAATCTTTGAAATCAACGACTATTTCCTGAAAACCTTGCAAGAGCAGTATCCGAACGACACTGACCTGCTGGGACGGGCGTCAATCATTGATGAATCCAACGGGCGTCGTGTGCGGATGGCCTGGCTGGCGGTTGTCGTGAGTCATAAAGTCAACGGTGTTTCGGAGTTGCACTCTAACCTGATGGTGCAGTCACTGTTTGCTGATTTTGCGAAAATCTTCCCGGGTCGTTTCACCAACGTTACCAACGGTGTGACGCCGCGTCGCTGGCTGGCGGTAGCAAACCCATCGCTTTCAGCCGTGCTGGACGAACACCTGGGCCGTAACTGGCGCACCGACCTTAGCCAGCTGAGCGAGCTGCAACAGCACTGTGATTTCCCGATGGTCAACCATGCGGTGCATCAGGCGAAGCTGGATAACAAAAAACGTCTGGCCGAGTACATCGCCCAGCAGTTGAATGTGGTGGTGAATCCGAAGGCGCTGTTTGATGTGCAGATCAAACGTATTCACGAATACAAACGTCAATTGATGAATGTGTTGCACGTTATCACTCGTTATAACCGTATCAAGGCCGATCCGGATGCTAATTGGGTGCCGCGCGTGAATATTTTTGGCGGCAAGGCCGCTTCGGCTTATTACATGGCGAAGCACATTATCCATTTGATCAACGATGTTGCTAAAGTGATCAACAACGATCCGCAGATTGGCGACAAGCTGAAAGTGGTGTTTATTCCGAACTACAGCGTTAGTCTGGCGCAGTTGATCATTCCGGCGGCCGATCTGTCTGAACAGATTTCACTGGCGGGGACGGAAGCCTCCGGCACCAGTAACATGAAGTTTGCTCTTAACGGCGCGCTGACTATCGGTACGCTGGACGGCGCGAACGTCGAGATGCTGGATCATGTCGGTGATGACAATATCTTTATCTTTGGTAACACTGCGGAAGAGGTGGAAGAACTGCGTCGTCAGGGTTACAAACCGCGTGAATACTACGAGAAAGATGAAGAGCTGCATCAGGTGCTGACGCAAATCGGCAGCGGCGTGTTCAGCCCTGAAGACCCAGGCCGTTACCGCGATCTGGTTGATTCGCTGATCAACTTTGGCGACCACTATCAGGTGCTGGCGGATTATCGCAGCTATGTCGATTGTCAGGATAAAGTCGACGAACTCTACGAGCGTCAGGAAGAGTGGACTGCAAAAGCGATGCTGAACATCGCCAATATGGGCTACTTCTCTTCAGACCGTACGATAAAAGAGTACGCCGATCATATCTGGCATATTGATCCAGTGAGATTGTAAGTTCGTAAAGTGATAACTGCCGTGTGTTCCCTTAAAGCTACCGTTAATGGGCACACGGCATTTTTATATCAGATAAACAAAATATCATGAAAATTTACATATGCTATCAATATATAATTAATATTTGTTATTTATTAATAAGGTACCTCATCAGGGAATGTTCCATATAACGAACATTATAAATAAATAATAAATCATTTGTCGTGTTTATATATTTACTCACTCCTCAGTTCTTCTTTCTAAAATAAACTCCTTTGTTTTCAAATGACTGTATTTTTATATAAAGTCAATTATTGCGAGCATTGATTCTTTTAGTTACATTACCAAGCAGCTCATATAATATTTTCCAGCCATTCTATCTCTTAATTTTTCTGGGATTAACCACACCAGCTTTATTCATTTAAATAATGTGATTTGTTAAAGCTGAATGTAAAAATAATCGCCAATATTGCTTGGATTTTTTAACAAAAGGAAAGGTATAAATGAAATTCAATCTATCTAATTTATCCGTAGTTTTACTCGCATCAGGTATGCTGATGTCAACTGCGGTAACTGCTGCGCCAGGCGATGCATCACAATTTGGTGGTGCGGATACAGACTGGAGCACCGTTGATTATCCAAAACTCACCGATATGGATAGCAACACCGATGCGATGGGCGGAAACATCCGCTTTACTGGTCGTGTGGTTAAAGCGACGTGTAAGGTTGCTACAGAATCGAAACAGATTGAAGTGGTACTGCCAGTCGTACCTTCTAACGCTTTCACGGGCATTGATACCGAAGCAACGGGTGCCAGTAACCAGACTGACTTCAACATTAAACTGACCGACTGCAGCAATACAGACAGTCAAAACATTGAATTTCGTTTTACTGGCGTAGCAGACAGTGCCAACCAGACGCTTGCCAATGAAGTTGAAGGGGCCGCTGATGCTGATAGTACTGGCGAAGCAGGTGCAACAGGTGTAGGGATTCGTATTTATTCTAAAAACACTACAGCTGATGGTCTGATTAAACTGAATACACAAACTCCTCAGGGGAGTAGTTCTTCGGCAGCTTACGTGATTCCTGGCGATGCAGCCAAACATGATTATACTGCGGCATTTACTGCGGGCTATGCGCAGAACGGTAGTACCGTTGCACCAGGTCTGGTGAAAGCTACGGCAAGTTTCGTTGTGCTGTACGAATAATTACAGCAAGATAATTTCAGGTTACAGTTAATTGTAGCCTGAAATTAATATTACGTGTTTATTTATAATAAATAGACACGTATCAGCAATTACAATTAATTTCATCTACAAGGATGCAGTATGAGATGGATTTCAAAAAATAAATGTTTAGCCAATAGAAATATAAATTCTTTGCTGAAGACTCAATATGCCATAAGGGCAGCGGCTCTATTTTTGCTGTCCGCCATATCTGTCAACGCTATGGCTGCGGGTGGTTTCGGTCTTGGTTCTACGCGTCTGGTTTATCCATCTGACAGTCAGCAGATTACGTTAAGTGTACAGAATGGTGGGGCTAACACCAGCTATTTAATCCAGTCATGGATTGATGACAATCAAAGCAGTAAAAAAAGTCAGGATTTTGTGGTTACGCCTCCTTTATTTATGTTGCCAACCCGAAAAGAGGCATCATTGAGGATAATGTTTATTGGCAAATCGCAGTTACCGACTGATCGAGAGACATTATTCTGGATGAATGTGAAAGCGATTCCGCCGACGGATGAGAAGAATACTCAGAAAAACACGTTACAACTGGCGTTACAAAACAGAATTAAATTATTTTACCGTCCGACTAATTTACCCATTCAGGCTGGTAAAGCACGGGATATGCTGCGATTTAAATACGAAGGTAAACAGCTGAGAATCATTAATCCTTCTCCCTATTACCTGACGGTGACAGGAATCAGGATGCAAGGGGCAAAATTACCCAATGCGTTTGTTCCCCCGAAAAGTGACATCACAGTTTCTTCTCCGGTGACGTTAGCGGGCGAAATTACTTATCAAACTATCAATGATTACGGTGCCACAACGGCCAGGCAAAAGGGAACGATGCAATAAACCTGGAAGATTAAAACGTTAAAGCAACTCAGGTCAGGGATATGAACCTAAAGCTCAGAAAACTCGAACACTGGATGGCAAGGAAAAAGCAGATGAGGCTGTGTATACCGCTTCTCCTGACACTTTTGCCTACGTGTTCAGTGGCGGGTATGCGCTTTAATCCTGCCTTTTTGTCGGGTGATACAGAAGCTGTTGCTGATTTATCTCGTTTTGAGAAAGGGATGACGTATCTGCCAGGTAGCTATGAGGTTGAAATATGGGTCAATGATTCGCCTTTGACATCACGTAAGGTTACTTTCAAAGCTGATGAGCAGAATCAGTTGATTCCCTGTTTTTCGCTCGATGAGTTAGTTACTTTAGGAATTAACAAAAGTGCATTGCCGGAGCAGGCGCAAGCAGAGGGAAATCATTGTCTCGATTTACGTATATGGTTTGCTGAAGTTCAATATACTCCTGAACTGGATGCGCAACGACTCAAACTGACCTTCCCGCAGGCAATATTAAAGCATGAAGCACGTGGTTATATCCCACCTGAGGAATGGGATAATGGTATCCCGGCAGTTCTTATTAATTATGACTTTTCTGGTAACAGCGATCGTGGAGACTATGCGTCTGATAGTTATTATTTAAATCTTCGTTCAGGTTTAAATTTAGGGGCGTGGCGTTTTCGTGATTATTCTACATGGAGTCGTTCAGCTAATTCATCGGGTAAAATTGCACATGTGAGTAGTACGTTACAACGAGTAATTATTCCTTTTAAAAGTGAGTTAACACTAGGTGATACCTGGTCTTCATCGGATATTTTCGACAGCGTGAGTATTCGTGGTGCTAAACTTGAATCCGATGAAAACATGCTACCAGATAGCCAAAGTGGTTTTGCCCCCACTGTGCGCGGTATTGCTAAAAGTAATGCTCAGGTAACGATTAAACAAAATGGCTATGTTATTTATCAGACATATACTCCTCCCGGACCTTTTGAAATCAACGATCTGAACCCTACGTCTTCCGCAGGGGATTTGGAAGTTACGATCAAAGAGTCTGATAATTCCGAAACTGTCTATACTATTCCTTACGCCGCTGTACCCATCCTTCAACGCGAAGGACATATTAAATATTCCGCAACTGCCGGTAAATATCGTAGTAATAGCTATAATCAAAATAATCCGAATATCTTTCAAGGCGATTTGATTTGGGGGTTACCCTGGGATATTACCGCCTATGGAGGGATACAATACTCTGATAATTATCGGGCAATAGCACTCGGGCTTGGGTTCAACCTTGGTATGTTTGGTGCGACCTCATTTGATTTGACGCAAGCCAATAGCACACTTGCTGATGGCAGTAAACATCAAGGGCAATCGTACCGTTTTCTATATTCAAAATCGTTAGTGCAAACAGGTACAGCTTTTCAGATTATTGGTTATCGCTACTCGACGGAGGGATTTTATTCGTTGAGTGATACCACATACAAACAAATGTCGGGTACGGTTATCGATCCAGATACCCTTAATGAAAAAGACTATGTTTATAACTGGAATGATTTTTATAATTTACGTTATAACAAAAAAGGAAAATTTCAGGCAAATATATCACAACCATTGGGCGAATATGGCTCTATGTATTTGGCAGCGAGTCAACAAACTTACTGGAATACGAATAATAAAGATACCTTATACCAGGCTGGCTATAATACGAGTGTGCATGGGGTTTATTTAAACATTGCTTATAATTACAGCAAATCACCAGGTTCAGATGCGGACAGAATCTTATCCGTCAATATATCATTGCCGATCAGCAATTGGTTATCACCAGCAGTCGATGGGCGCACTGCGACAAATTCTATGACAGCGACCTATGGTTACAGTCAGGATAATAGCGGTCATGTGAATCAGTATGCTGGAGTATCTGGCTCACTGCTGGAACAACATAATCTCAACTATAATATTCAACAAAATTTTGCCAATCAGAATAATACCGGAAATGGCTCGGTAGGTTTAAATTACCGCGGTACTTATGGTTCACTAAATTCCGGATACAGCTACGATAATAATGGTAACCAGCAATTCAACTATGGTTTAAGTGGCGCCTTGGTTGTTCACGAAAATGGTATCACGCTAAGCCAGCCGTTAGGTGAAACAAATATACTGATAAAAGCACCTGGGGCAAACAATGTAAATGTGGAACGCGGAACGGGGGTTAAGACAGACTGGCGTGGCTATGCTGTCGTACCTTATGCCACGGAATATCGGCGTAATAATATCTCTTTAGACCCTATGTCTATGAACATGCATACAGAATTAGATGCCACTAGCATGGAAGTGATACCCAGTAAAGGCGCTTTAGTTCGCGCTGAGTTTAATGCCCATGTCGGTATTCGTGCTTTATTTAATTTGAGCTATCGTAATAAACCAGTTCCATTTGGTGCGACGGCCAGTGTACCCACTGAGGGAACCACTCAGATTACAGGAATAGTGGGTGACAGTGGGCAGGTTTATCTCTCCGGTTTGCCTTTGCAAGGCATAATAAATATACAGTGGGGAGAAAGTTCTTATCAGCAATGTCAGGCAAGCTATCAATTACCGGAAAGTGAGCTAGATAATGCTATTAGCTATGCAAATCTGGAGTGCCGCTGATGAATATATTACAGAAATTTATTTTATTAATTTTCACTTCATTATCCATGATGGTGGTTTCATATAATGCACTGGCTAACGATACCGTAGTGGTCACATTTACAGGCCAGTTATTAGCAAAAACGTGTGATATTACAGCTGGAAGTAAAGACCAGCCAGTAAACATGGGAACTTATGACGTCAATGATTTTTTAAATGTGGGAGATGTTTCTGGTAGCCGTACATTTACAATAAATCTGGAAGGGTGTCCAACGACAACCAGCACTGTTTATAGTTCAGGAGTTAGTGCTAATGTGCGGTTTAGCGGGGATACAGATGCTATCAATACCACCTTATTACGCCTTACTTCCAGTGCAGATAGTGCAACTGGAGTGGGCGTCGAAATTTTAGATAGCAATGATAAAATTATAGCAATTAATGGTGAGTCAGGCTTCCGGGAATTAGTTTTAGATAATAATGGCGATGCCAGTTTGGCCTTTAAACTCCGCTATAAGTCAACTCAGCAAAACGTACATGCGGGGCAGGCGAATGCACTGTTGTACTTTGATATAGACTATCAGTGAGGATAATATGACGCGCTATTGGAATTTAATTGCTCTGTTATTCTCCGTGATATCAATACCATCCATTGCTGATGATACAACGCATGCAGGTATTGTACGTATAGAAGGAATAATAACGGCAAAGACTTGTATTGTTGCCGATGAGTCTAAAAATTTCACGGTTAACATGCCTGATGTTCCCAGTTATAGGGTTAAAAATTCAGGGGATATCACTGAAAAAATTGACTTCTCTATAAAATTAACCCGATGTGGCAGTGATGTCAGTAATGCCAATATCAAATTTGATGGAGCATCAGTGAGTGAAGATACCACTCTGTATAAACTGGAAGAGGGATCTGTTGAGGGGTTAGCACTGGCTATTTATGATAACAACAAACAAAGTATTAGTAATGGTATAAAAAGTACCAGTTATGCCCTTACGCCATTGGTAGATAATACATTGCATTTCTTTGCTGCTTATAAAGCGATAAAAAATGATGTACAACCAGGAGATGCGAATGCATCAGTTTCCTTTATCGTCACTTATGATTAATGTGCTGATATGCTTTTTAATATGTTGCGTAAATGCGCAAGCAGGGGTTGTCGTTGGCGGTACCCGTTTTGTTTACCCAGAAAAGCAGTCATCAATTTCGGTCGAGCTTAAAAATACTGCCAGTAAAGATATGCTGGTTAAAATTTCCGTGACACCTGATGATGGACGTCAGTTAAATGGGACAGTAGAATCTCAGCCTTTACTTCCAGATAAGGCATTTATTGCTACGCCACCATTATTGGTTCTTAAACAAGATAAAAATACCAAAATAAGAATTAATCGCGTAGGTGGTCAGTTACCTACAGATCGTGAGAGTTTATTTATACTGAATGTTGCTGCGTTACCTGCTCAGGAACAAGACTCACAGCTTAAGCACGAAAATCAACTCCAGGTAGCTGTACGCAACCGGATGAAAATATTTTATCGCCCGGAGGCGTTATCAGGTAATCCACTTAACGCTTATCAGCAGTTACGCTGGTCGCGAAGCAATGAGGCTGTCACTGTTTTTAATCCTACACCCTGGTATGTGACACTCTATAATTTATCTATTGATGGTAAAAACATAAATGGTGGCATGGTCGCACCATTTAGCCATCGTCAACAGAATTGGTGTCAGGGGCAAGGATATTGCGAGATTAATTGGCAGACGTTGGATCTTTACAATAATGCTTTACCTGTATGGAGTGTGAAATTAAATGTTTTGCAAAATAATGCTATGGGTACAGCAGCGATACATGGATAACTGGAGAGGCATGATGTTTACTTGTTTTTGGGGAAATGTAAAAGCAATTTTTATATTTTCTATTCTTTTAATCAGTAATTTCTATAACATTGTGTATGCTGAAGATATGGGACGTGATCGCGCTTTTTGTTATCCTGGTTCTCCTGGTAATAACAGTACGCCAGCAGTATTTTCTTATAATTTTGGTACTATTACTGTCTCTGATGTTAATAATAACTCTCCTGGAACGGTATTACCAACGCAGAACTGGAAAATAGGACGTTATAAGGCATATTGCAATTCTCTTGATGATTATGAAGTTTATTTTTCCGGTGTGTCTGGAATTGACCCGTCGGGAGCATCTGGTGATCATCAGGGGAGCGATATATTTATTCCTCTGACTCATGAAATATCTGTCTCGACACATATAAAACTCTATAATAAAAATGGCACAATGACAGATAAAACAGTACCTTTTGATAACTATAGCACCAATTATCCAGCAGACAGAAGTAAACCATCTGATTGGACCTCAGGAACAGAGGGATATATAAAAATCAGACTGGATAAAAAAATAATATCCGATGTCTCAATAAATAGTGTGCTACTAGTTTCTTTGTACGTTAGCCAGTTCCCAACTGAACATGGCCCCGTTCCTGTATTTAATGCTTATATTGGCAACTTAAATATTGAGGTTCCACAAGGCTGCACAATTAATGAGGGCACCAGTTTTACCGTTAATATGCCTGATGTCTGGGCTAGTGAGTTAAGTCGGGCTGGCGCTGGAGTGAAGCCAACAGGTATTTCTCCAGTTGCAACCACTATTCCGATCAATTGCACGAACAAAGATATTGATGCCGTAATGACGCTGGTTTTTGATGGAAATATTTCATCAACGAGAGATGTTAACGGTCGGCAAAGTATTCTTCAGGCGGAGGATAACCCAGACGTTGGCATTATGATTATGGATAGCCAACAGGAGTCCGTAGATTTGAACGCTCTTGCTACTCATGTTGGAGTACCATTTAAGTTAATAGAAAACCGGGCAGCATCCGCTCAGACGGCAGACGTGACTTTTCTGTCTCTCCCCGTCAGTACCACAGGGCGACTACCTGCCGCGGGGCGTTATAACACCCTGGCTGTTTTACGGGTGGAATATCAGTGATATGTGAGTCAGTGCAGAAACGGATTAGCCCGCTTTTAGCCATCGGTAGGGCAGAGCCTGGTGGAAGATGTGGGATATGTGCCGATGTATCCAACAATGAAATAAAATTCGATGCAAAGGAATCAGCGCGATGAATAAATTCACAGGCGTTTTACTGTTAGGTGCAGTATTACTGGCGGGATGCGCCGACCGGGAAGCCTACTATAACAGTGTCAGGGAAGAAGAGAGTCGGGGACTGACTTCTCTGCGGGGAGAACCTGAATTACGTTACAGCGATGATTGGTCAAGATGGCCGAGAGTGTACGGTGCAACAGCTTTATACCCGCTGTATGCTTCTGCATATTATGAATTAGTACCGGAGCCGAAAGATGCGGATCAAACTTCGCTGGCCTGGCAGGCGTATGGTTTACAGCAAACCCGAACAGCGGAAGCCTACGATAGTCTGATTAAAGGTACTGCGACAGTTATTTTTGTCGCGCAACCTTCTGAAGGACAGAAAAAACGTGCAGAAGAAGCGGGAGTTAAGCTGAAATATACCGCGTTTGCCCGCGAAGCCTTTGTCTTTATCGTTGATATCAAAAACCCGGTTAATTCGCTTAGCGAACAGCAGGTCAAAGACATTTTTAGCGGTAAAGTGAGTCGCTGGAATAAAGTAGGCGGTGGTGACGACTGCATAAAAGTCTGGCAGCGGCCAGAAGATTCAGGAAGCCAAACGGTTATGAAGGGACTGGTTATGCAAGACACTCCAATGCTGCCAGCCAAAAAATCCACTGTTATTGATCTTATGGGCGGTTTAATTACCGAAGTCGCCGACTATCAAAACACACCATCTTCCATTGGATACACCTTCCACTATTACGTCACACGTATGAATGACAATATGCTCAAAATGCGCAAACAGATCAAACTGCTGGCTATAAACGGTGTTGCGCCTACAGAGGAAAATATCCGTAACGGCACTTATCCGTACATAATTGATGCTTATATGGTGACGCGTGAAAACTCCACGCCGGAGACGCAGAAATTCGTCGACTGGTTTTTAAGCCCGCAGGGGCAGCAATTGGTAGAGGATGTGGGATATGTGCCGCTGTATAAAACGCAACCTTAAAGCAGGAGAAATAATATGGATACTACTATTATTCGCCTGAACGCAGCAAATGTTCGTTTTATCTATCAGCCGTTTACACACGACCAGCGGGCGAGGGGATAATTATGCAACCCAGCCCCGCCATGCAGGCATTAATTGAGCAGATATATCACACCTTTCACCGTTATCCGGTGCCGAAGCAATGTGTGGTTTGTTGTGAATATTGCCTGAGTCAGCAGGAACAAATAGTAGCTTTGAGCAGGATGATGACGATAAAGCTATTACCGCCCAAATCAATACCTGGGCTGACAACAAGCAATCCATCCTGAAAGAACGCGCGCGGCAAGCGATTGAAAACCCGCTTAAACAGCCTGAACAGGGCACACGATATCAGGTCTGGGAAGATGACTGGATGGTTGATGAGTGTTTATGCGCGATGTATGACGCATCATCCGAATCCTCAGGACAATAAAGATGAATAAAATCAGACTTTATATTCCCCCGCTAATTCTCGGCTTTATTATTGTACCGTTGTTGATATGGCCGACGGTAGTTGCGCTGGCTGCTTCTGTTATAACGCTGAGTTTTCTGGGGGAGATACTGTTCTCTATCCCGCTCATGATCAGGCGTATTTCATTTCTGGAATTACAACTTTGGTTATCGGTCGAATATGCGCTTTTCTTCTGTGTAATGTGCTGCGTCGGTTGGCAATTTGCTCGCAGAACTCAATCTGAATTGAAAAGCAGACTCCATTGTTGGCTGGTATTCGCACCAGTTTATTTCTGGTTGCTGCTGTGGAATATCATTTTTTATGTCGCGCCAGCGCAAATTGCTTTGCTGGAGAATATGCGCAGTTTCTTTCTGACAGTCGTCTGGCTCCCACTGAATTTTTCGCCATTTTGGTCCCAACCGTGGACTGGCTTTGTCGGCCCGATAAGTGCACAGCTTGGTTTTGCGTTGGGATATTATTGCCAGTGGCGTAGCAAAAATAGAAGCCAGGGGCGGATGTGGAGCGAGTGGGGAACGTGCCTTAGTTTTGTTACGTTGGGTATGATGGCGTGGGCTTTGCGGTAATTCCCTGAATCAAAAAGTAGGTCAGATTGAAATCTGACCTGACCACTTTACGTTAAATCACGACGCCAGCGACAACTTCTGCTGCGTATACTCCACCAGCCACTGACTCACACGAGACTGTTGTTCCGCATTCAGCCACATGCCTTGTTTTGTGCGACGCCACAGGGCATCGTCGGCGCGACGGACCCATTCGTGATCCACCAAGTATTTCAGCTCCGCTTCGTAAAACTCATGACCGAAATCTTCCCCGAGGTCGCTTATCGCCCCCGCATTGCCGAGCAGCAGCTCGCTGTTGCTGCCGTAAGTGCGCGCGTAATGACGTGCCAGCGATTCCGTAATGAATGGATAGCGGCGGCGCAAGCGGGCGGCGTAGTCATCGCGGTCGCCTTCAATGGCACCACCCGGCAGCACGCTCTCTTTCGTCCATGCCGGGCCAATGCCCTGATAATACGGCGTTAGTTTTTCCAGCGCGTGTTCCGCCAGTTTGCGGTAGGTGGTCAGCTTACCGCCAAATACCGACAGCAGCGGTGCTTTGCCATTTTCATCATGAATATCAAGGGTGTAATCACGGGTAATAGCCTGCGGCGAGTCGGACTCATCATCACACAGTGGGCGCACGCCGGAGTAGGTCCAGACGATATCATCCCGGCTTAACTGCTTTTTAAAGTGCGTGTTATACACTTTCAGCAGGTAATTGATTTCACTCTCTTCAATCTTCACTGCTTTCGGATCACCTTTGTATTCCACATCGGTGGTGCCGATGATGGAAAACTCGTCCATCCACGGGATCACAAAGACAATACGTTTATCTTCGTTTTGCAGAATGTAGGCTTGTTTTTGGGTATGCACGCGCGGCACCACAATATGGCTGCCTTTGATCAGGCGAATGCCATAAGGCGAGGGCAAATGCATGCCGTCGTCGAAGAACTGTTTCACCCACGGGCCAGTGGCGTTAACCAGGCCGCGCGCCTGCCATGTATATTTTTTGCCAGTATCGATATCTTCCGCTTCCACAATCCACAGGCCGTTTTCGCGGCGAGCAGAAGTGGCACGAGTACGAGTAAGCACTTCACCGCCTTTACGCACCACCATCTGGGCGTTGGCGAGTACCAGACGGGCGTCGTCTACCCAACAGTCGGAATATTCGAATCCGCGCTTAATTTCCGGTTTTAACACTGAATTTGCGCCAAAACGCAAACCGGTTGATCCCGGCAGGCTGGTGCGTTTGCCCAGATGATCGTACATGAACAGACCAATACGAATCATCCACGCCGGGCGCAGATGCGGACGATGCGGCAGGCGAAAACGCATCGGGAAGGCGATATGCGGCGCCATTTTCAGTAGCACTTCACGTTCGGCCAGCGCCTCGCTGACCAGTCGGAATTCATAGTGCTCAAGGTAGCGCAGGCCACCGTGAATGAGTTTTGAACTGGCGGAGGAGGTCGCGCAAGCGAGATCCTGGGCTTCCAGCATCAGCACGGATAAACCGCGTCCAGCGGCGTCTGCCGCGATACCAGCACCATTGATGCCGCCACCTATCACAATCAGATCTTTGGTTTCCATGCTGCCCTCATTCACTTTCGTTAAAGCTCATAAATGTTCGTTATCGAGCATATTAGCAAAGAATCGCGCTTTGGGTAACATTGAAAAAACATTTTAGAGTGATATGTATAACATTATGGCGTTTATCTGCCGCTTCGACGTAAACTGTGCGGTAAATTTGCCCACTTGTTTGTAAAGAAAGAGAGACGCATGGATCAGTTCGAATGTATTAACGTTGCCGACGCGCACCAGAAGTTGCAGGAAAAAGAGGCGGTGCTGGTCGATATTCGCGATCCACAGAGTTTCGCTATGGGGCATGCGGTGCAGGCTTTCCATTTAACCAACGACACGCTGGGCGCGTTTATGCGTGATAACGACTTCGATACGCCGGTGATGGTGATGTGTTACCACGGTAATAGCAGCAAAGGCGCGGCGCAGTATCTGCTGCAACAGGGCTACGATGTGGTCTATAGCATTGATGGCGGTTTTGAAGCCTGGCAACGTCAGTTTCCCACAGAGGTGGCGTACGGCGCGTAAGGCTTTATACTGTCCCCTTTTGTGTGGAATAAGCGACAGCAACAATGTTGATGATTACCTCTTTTGCTAACCCCCGCGTGGCGCAGGCGTTTGTCGATTACATGGCGACGCAGGGTGTTATCCTCACGATTCAACAACATAATCAAAGCGATGTCTGGCTGGCGGATGAATCCCAGGCTGAACGTGTGCGGGCGGAGCTGGCGCGTTTTCTCGAAAACCCGGCTGATCCGCGTTATCTCGCTGCCAGCTGGCAGGCGGGCCATACCGGCAGTGGCCTGCATTATCGCCGTTATCCTTTCTTTGCTGTCTTGCGTGAACGTGCAGGTCCGGTAACCTGGGTGATGATGATCGCCTGCGTGCTGGTGTTTATCGCCATGCAAATCCTTGGCGATCAGGACGTGATGCTATGGTTGGCCTGGCCATTCGATCCGACGCTGAAATTTGAGTTCTGGCGCTACTTCACCCATGCGTTAATGCATTTCTCACTAATGCATATCCTCTTTAACTTGCTCTGGTGGTGGTATCTCGGCGGTGCGGTGGAAAAACGCCTCGGTAGCGGTAAGCTAATTGTCATTACTCTCATTAGCGCCCTGTTAAGTGGCTATGTGCAGCAAAAATTCAGCGGGCCGTGGTTTGGCGGGCTTTCTGGCGTGGTGTATGCGCTGATGGGCTACGTCTGGCTACGTGGCGAACGCGATCCGCAAAGTGGCATTTACCTACAACGTGGGTTAATCATCTTCGCGCTGATCTGGATTGTCGCCGGATGGTTTGATTTGTTTGGGATGTCGATGGCGAACGGAGCACACATCGCCGGGTTAGCCGTGGGTTTAGCGATGGCTTTTGTTGATTCGCTCAATGCGCGAAAACGAAAATAATTCCAGGGATTTATAAATGAAACAAACACAACGTCACAACGGTATTATCGAACTGGTTAAACAGCAGGGTTATGTCAGCACCGAAGAGCTGGTAGAGCATTTCTCCGTCAGCCCGCAGACTATTCGCCGCGACCTCAACGAGCTGGCAGAGCAAAACCTGATCCTGCGCCATCATGGCGGTGCGGCGCTGCCTTCCAGTTCGGTTAACACGCCGTGGCACGATCGCAAGGCCACCCAGACCGAAGAAAAAGAGCGCATCGCCCGTAAAGTGGCGGAGCAAATCCCCAACGGCTCGACGCTGTTTATCGATATTGGCACCACGCCGGAAGCGGTGGCGCACGCGCTGCTCAATCACAGCAATTTGCGCATTGTCACCAACAATCTCAACGTTGCTAACACGTTGATGGTAAAAGAAGATTTTCGCATTATTCTCGCCGGAGGCGAATTACGCAGCCGCGATGGCGGGATCATTGGCGAAGCGACGCTCGATTTTATCTCTCAGTTCCGTCTGGACTTTGGCATTCTGGGGATCAGCGGCATCGATAGCGACGGCTCGCTGCTGGAGTTCGATTACCACGAAGTTCGCACCAAACGCGCCATTATTGAGAACTCGCGTCACGTTATGCTGGTTGTCGATCACTCGAAATTTGGCCGTAACGCGATGGTCAATATGGGCAGCATCAACATGGTTGATGCCGTCTACACCGACGCCCCGCCGCCAGCGGGCGTGATGCAGGTGCTGACGGACCATCATATTCAACTGGAGCTGTGCTGATCCTGCACGGCTTCCCACGTCAGACCAAAACGCGCCAGGTATTTGCGTAGCCGATCCGCGTCATTGACGCTGGCTTTGCCCTGGCGCGAAACGTCAAAAAGTTCACGTCCGGCAGCGGAAAGCGATTTTGCCTGGCGACAAACGGCGATAACGTTTTCCAGTTGCAGGCGGTCGAAGAGATCGATGTTCTCCACCTCTGCGCCTAACAACGTCGTAAGTGCCGAAGGGCGGCTCTCCTGCCAGTTATAGCGCAGACGGTTTATCTCATCTTCAACCACTTCCAGAGTGATGCGTCCGCTAGTGGCAAAGGTTGCCATCCGCGTAACGCTGGCAGAAAGCTCGCGAAAGTTACCGCGCCATGTTGCCTGGGGAGATGTCGCAAAGGCCAGCCAGGCACGCCGCGCTTCGGTGTTAAAACGCACGCTGTCGCCGGTGAGCGCGGCGTGGCGCTCCACTTCATAATCCAGGTTCGGTTCAATATCTTCCTGGCGCTGGCGTAGACCCGGCAGGGTGAAGGTCCACAGATTGATCCGCGCGTACAGATCTTCGCGAAATTTGCCTTCGGCAACCAGCTGGCGCAAATCGCGCACCGTTCCGGCGATAAGCTGAAAATCACTGCTCACCTGGCGATCGCTGCCAAACGGGTAAAAGGTTTTCTCTTCAATGGCTTTCAGCAGCATTGCCTGTTCGTCTGCGCCCAGTTCGCCAATCTCATCGAGAAACAACATCCCGCCGTTGGCGCTACGTAGCAGCCCTTCCCGCGATTCCCGCGCCCCGGTAAACGCGCCTTTAACATGACCAAACAGCGCTGACATGGCGGTATCGCCGCGCAGAGTGGCGCAGTTCACTTCCACAAACGCGCCGCTAAACTGATGCCGCGTCTGTTTTAATTCAAAGATGCGTCGCGCCAGAAATGACTTACCTGCGCCAGTCGGGCCGTTAAGCAGGATCGGTGCGCGGGATTTAATCGCCACTTTTTCGATCTGCTCAATCATGCGGTTGAAGTGGGGGTTACGCGTGGCAATGCCGGATTTGAGGAAATCGAGGGTTTGCTGGCGTTCTTCAGCAAAGCGGCTGGCGATGGCGTTATAACGGCTTAAATCGAGATCGATGATCGTCACTTCACCTGCGCCGCGCGGTTGTTCTTTTTTGCGCGGTGGTGAAGATTGTATCAGCCGGGCGGGCAGGTAACGCGCTTCCGCCAGCAGAAACCAGCAAATCTGTGCAACGTGGGTGCCGGTGGTGATGTGAATTAAATAGTCTTCTTTATCAGGTTGGAATGCGTAACCACGGGCGAAGTCATGCAGGCAGGCGTAAACCTCTTCGAAATCCCACGGGTTATGCAGTTCAATCTCAACGCCCATTACTTCTGTTTCTGGCGAAACGCTGGCGATATCGCGTTTAAGCGTTTCAAATAGCGAGCGCGATCGGGCGTCGTGCAACAATTCCAGTCGATCGATGACCAACGATTCTTGCTGGCATAAACAGAGTGTCGGACGCCATTTTGACCAGCGCTGACTGCCGCGTCCGGCATAATCCAGGACGGTGCCGACAAAACCAAAAGCCACTGTTTTACGCATCTTAGATATCCTTATAAAAGACGATATTTCATTATCGGTAAATTGGCTTTGCGGAAAATCTCCGTTTACGGACGTAAAGATATAATCTATTTAAAAACAATGAATTAAAAAATTAAGCTGCTTATTTAATTTTCTGGCACGACGGTTGCAATTATCAGGACATACCAACGAAAAGAGAAAAACAAAATGAATTACGAATTACTGACCACTGAAAATGCCCCGGTAAAAATGTGGACCAAAGGCGTGCCGGTAGAAGCCGATGCGCGTCAGCAACTTATTAATACGGCGAAGATGCCGTTTATTTTCAAACATATTGCGGTAATGCCTGATGTACACCTGGGTAAAGGTTCCACCATTGGCAGCGTTATCCCGACCAAAGGGGCGATTATTCCGGCGGCGGTGGGCGTGGATATCGGCTGTGGAATGAACGCGCTGCGTACCGCGTTAACGGCGGCGGACCTGCCTGAAAACTTGGCGGAGCTGCGTCAGGCGATTGAAACTGCCGTACCGCACGGGCGTTCCAATAATCGTAGCCGTCGTGATAAAGGCGCATGGGAAAATCCGCCTGTTAACGTCGATGCTAAATGGGCTGAGCTTGAAGCCGGTTATCAGTGGTTAACACAAAAATATCCGCGCTTCCTCAATACCAATAATTATAAACACCTGGGAACGCTGGGAACGGGTAACCACTTTATTGAAATCTGCCTTGATGAGTCGGACCAGGTGTGGATTATGCTGCACTCCGGTTCACGCGGAATTGGTAACGCCATCGGGACTTATTTTATCGATCTGGCGCAAAAAGAGATGCAGGACCAGCTTGAAACGTTGCCGTCGCGTGACCTGGCGTACTTTATGGAAGGTACGGAATACTTTGATGATTACCTGAAAGCTGTGGCCTGGGCGCAGCTTTTTGCCAGCCTTAACCGCGATGCGATGATGGAAAACGTGGTAACGGCGTTGCAGAGCGTTACGCAGAAAAAGGTAAGACAGCCGCAAACGCTGGCGATGGAAGAGATCAACTGTCACCACAACTATGTGCAAAAAGAACAGCACTTTGGCGAAGAGATCTATGTGACGCGTAAAGGGGCGGTGTCTGCGCGTGCTGGTCAATATGGAATTATTCCCGGTTCGATGGGGGCGAAAAGCTTTATCGTCCGTGGGCTGGGAAATGAAGAGTCGTTCTGTTCGTGCAGCCACGGTGCCGGACGGGTAATGAGCCGTACTAAAGCGAAAAAACTGTTCAGCGTGGAAGATCAAATTCGTGCCACCGCGCATGTGGAATGCCGTAAAGATGCCGAAGTGATCGACGAAATCCCGATGGCGTATAAAGATATTGATGCGGTGATGGCGGCACAAAGCGATCTGGTGGAAGTTATCTACACCCTGCGTCAGGTGGTGTGCGTAAAAGGATAAATGATGAAAAGGATGATTGCGCTGGATGGCGCACAGGGCGAAGGCGGCGGGCAGATCCTGCGCTCGGCGCTGAGTCTGTCGATGATAACCGGCCAGCCATTTACCATCACCGGCATTCGTGCCGGGCGGGCGAAACCGGGGCTGTTGCGCCAGCATCTGACCGCGGTAAAAGCGGCTGCGGAAATTTGTAGGGCAACGGTGGAAGGCGCGGAGCTGGGGTCGCAGCGTCTGGTCTTCCGGCCAGGTACCGTGCGCGGCGGCGATTACCGCTTTGCTATCGGTAGCGCCGGAAGCTGTACGCTGGTGCTGCAAACGGTGCTGCCTGCGCTGTGGTTTGCCGATGAGCCTTCTCGCGTAGAAGTGAGCGGCGGCACCGATAACCCGTCGGCCCCGCCTGCGGATTTTATGCGCCGGGTGCTGGAGCCGCTGCTGGCGAAAATAGGAATTCATCAGCAAACCACACTATTACGCCACGGTTTTTATCCTGCCGGAGGCGGCGTGGTGGCAACGGAAGTCGCGCCCGTGACATCGTTTAACACCTTGCTACTTGGCGAGCGCGGAAACATTACGCGGATGCGTGGTGAGGTGTTACTGGCTGGCGTGCCGAGGCATGTCGCTGAACGTGAAATCGCTACGCTGGCGGGGAGTTTTTCCCTGCATGAGCAGAATATTCATAACCTGCCGCGCGACCAGGGGGCGGGTAATACCGTCTCGCTTGAAGTCGAAAGTGAAAATATTACCGAACGCTTTTTCGTCGTCGGTGAAAAGCGCGTCAGCGCCGAAGTGGTCGCGGCACAACTGATAAAAGAGGTGAAGCGCTACCTGGCAAGCACGGCGGCGGTGGGGGAATATCTTGCTGACCAGCTAGTGTTGCCAATGGCGCTGGCGGGCGCGGGACAATTTACGGTCGCCCATCCCTCATGCCATCTGCTGACCAATATTGCGGTGGTGGAGCGTTTCTTGCCCGTGCGGTTCAGTCTGATAGAAACAGACGGCGTAACGCGAGTGAGCGTTGAATGATGCAGAGATGTCAGCCGGATCTGGCGCGTTATCCGGCTAAATTCACACTCCATACCCCATCATCTTCAGCAGTTTCTGCGCGTGTTGTACCGCAGCCTGGCGGTGGGCGACGCCGAGTTTTTGGTACAGATTGCGGATATGCGTCTTGATAGTGGTCGCCGCGACTTCCAGCTCGCCCGCAATTTGCTCGTTGCTGTAACCGGAGTAAATCAGCCCCAGCACCTGCCATTCGCGCTGGGTCAGCGGGCTGGTGCGGATTAGTTCTGGCACTTCCGGATGATTTAGCAGACGTTCAACGAAACTCTCATCGAAATGAGCGAATTTATGTCGATGATGTTGATTGATTTCCCGCAGAATACGCTGTGCGCGGTGCTGTTCCAGTTCCGGCAACGTATTGAGTTGAATCAGCTGACGTAACTGCTGCGCCATCGCTTCGCCTTCAATAACAAAATGACTGATAAATCCAGTGCGGTTTGCCAGTTTTAATGCATCCAGCAACACACGCTGGGCGTCGCTTTTACGCCCGGCTTGCCAGTACAACTGATTGAGTAGAAGCAGGTTACGGTTGAGGTCGCTCATCAACCGCAGACTGCGGGCGTTTTCGTTCAGTTCTTCGAGGACTATTTCCGCCGGTTCAAACTCTCCCAGCAAGATTTGTGCGCGGGCAATGTTGCGCCATTGACCTTGCAGGAAGTGATTGTTCGCAAACTCTGGTTTCGCAGTATGGCTCAGCCAGTTGGCGGCAGCCGCTTTATCTCCGGTCATTTGCCAGTAAATCACCCGGACTTTGTTGGCGTTAGAGATCCAGTCGCTGTGATATTTGCCATTCCCCAGCAGGTTTTCCAGACGGTTTAGCTGGCTACGGGCGTTATCTAAATCGCCACGGGCCAGCGAGCATTGGATCAACATTGCCAGGCACTGAAGCTGTTGCTGCGGCTGATAAGACGACAAGACTTCAATCCCGCTTCGTGCCGAGGCTTCGGCTTCATCCAGCCGCGCCCAGGCCCATAGCAGCTGTGCACGGATGCGCACCAGAAACTCATGCATCGGCAACTGTTCCAGATGCTGCTCGTTTATCAACTGGAACGCTTTTTCCTGTGTTTCCCATGCAGTTTGCAGGAACCCTTGGGCAAACAGAATTTCACTTTGCTGGATTAAACTCCACAAGGCGTAGTGCCAAACATCGTGCTGACGTGCCATTTGTTCGGTCTGCTGCATTAACGCCAGTGAACGGGTCAATTCACCTTTGCAGTGCAACACTTCGCCAAGCACGGAGGTTGCCACAATGCGGCTGTAGAACCAGCCCGGAGGCAGTTCTTCCAGTGCCAGTTTTGCCAGCCGTTCAGCTTCATCCGGATTGCCGTCGTTAATCGCCACCTGGGCGCGCAAAGCGTTAAATTCTGCGTGCATGGTGCCTTCTCTGATGTCCTTGATCTCATGCTCGGCACGTGCAAGCAGGGTGTTCACTTCGCCATAGCGATGTTGGCTTTGCATCAGCCACGCCTGCAACAACACCAGCTGTGGGTTTTCCAGCAGGCTGTCCCACGGCAGGGCGTTGAGCGACTCTTCCAGCAGTGACAGTTCGCTATGGTTGAACAAACTCCATGCGTGATTAAGCAGAATATCGCGCAGCATCAGCGCGTCGCCCGCGGCCAGCGCATGATGAATAGCTTCGCTGGGAAAACCTTGCGCCATCCAGCTTTCTGCAGCGGCACGATGAATTTCGGGCAGTTCCGCCGCCAGTTCCCACTGGCAGCGCTGGCGCAGGAAGTTGCCAAACAACGGGTGATAGCAGAACCACTCGCCGGTATCATCCATCCGTTGCAAAAACAGTCCCTGACGCTCAATTTCTTCGAGGCGCATTTGCCCGTTGTCTTCACCTGTCACGCGGGTGATTAGCGTATCGTTCATCGATCGCAAAATGGCACTTTTCAGCAGGAAATGACGTGTTGCCAGATCAACGTTATCTAACACTTCATCGACCAGATAATCAGAAAGATGGCTGGCATTAATGCCCGCCAGGCGACGTGCGGATTTGTGCGCAGAGTGGGTATTCTGTCGGACGGAGAGGGCGATTAATTGTAAAGCCGTTGCCCAACCAGAAACGTCATCGCAAATCCGGCTACTTTCAGCGGCTCCAATGGGCGAAGACAGACGGCAATCAAAAAACTGCTTGGCTTCCTGGTGGGTAAACGCCAGTTGCTGGCTGCCAATTTCCAGCAGTTGGTCACGTACACGCAAATTGGCAATACCCAGTTGCGGAAGATTGCGCGACAAAACTACCAGGGTCAGATTTTCCGGTTGATGACGAATAAAGAAGCGCATTGACTCGTGAATCACTGGGTTAGTGATCAGGTGATAATCGTCAATAACCAGGTAGAGCGGCTGGTGCCACTCTGCCAGTTCGATAAACAGTTGGGCAAAAAGTGAGGATAGACTGGCATATTGCCGCTTTTGCGCCATCACTTCACTGGCGGGGCAATGCCCGTTGGTGGCCTGTTGAATTGCGGCAATCAGGTAGCTGGCGAAACGTTCTTGCTGGTTATCACCGTCATCCAGCGAGTACCAGCCCAAATCGTTTTTGCCTGCCGCCCATTGGGATATGAGTGTGGTCTTTCCGTAGCCCGCAGGACTTGTGATCAGCACCAGCCTGAAGTTGTTCGCGCCGGAAAGTTTAGCCAGCAGGCGCTCACGAACCACGGTATGGTCGAGTCGAACCGGACGACTTAATTTTGACGGAATCAGCATAGTTAATCACTTCACTGTGGAAATTGAGGAAATATTATTTTTTTTGCGCTTCGTAATTAATGGTTATAAGGTCGGCTAGAAATCTGTGCAATGCAAGCGATGACGGTTTTTTATGTGTCTGAATTTGCACTCTGTCACAATTCAAAACCTTTATTAATGTTTCATCTTAAAACTACGCTGATCCAGCGTAGATACTGGATCTTATGGTGTTTTCTCATGGTTCAATAGTGTTATTAAAGCAATGATGCTTCCTTAATTCATGATGAAAGGTCTATCTAAAAAGATGATCTTAATAAATCTATTAAGAATGAGATGAATCACGATTGGTATTTCATTGCTGAAACTATTTCGCTGCTTTACTTAATTTATAGAGTGGCTTTCCGCTTTTTGATAATACGCGACGCCCTTTCTTACTGTTAATCGTCGGTTTTTTTGCGCTCTTTGGCACTGGGCCGATGCTTTTGCAGTTGATTGCACTACCTTTAAGTGTTCGCGATCACATTTTCTTGCTCATCCCCGTCACTCCTCCCCGCCTAATCCCCCGTAGGATGAGGAAGGTCAACATGGAGCCTGGCAAACTAACGATAACGTTGTGTTTAATGTCTAAGAAAACTGGAACTCCTATGTCACAACCCATTTTTAATGAAAAGCAATTTCAGGAAGCCCTGTCACGTCAATGGCAGCGTTATGGCTTAACTTCTGCAGCTGAGATGACCCCTCGTCAGTGGTGGCAGGCCGTGAGTGAAGCGCTGGCGGAAATGTTGCGTGCCCAGCCTTTTGCCAAACCGACGGCGAATCAGCGCCATGTTAACTACATCTCAATGGAGTTTTTGATTGGTCGTCTGACGGGCAACAACCTGTTAAATCTCGGTTGGTATCAGGCTGTTCAGGATTCGCTGAAATCCTATGACATCAACCTGACAGATCTGCTGGAAGAAGAGACTGACCCGGCGCTGGGCAACGGCGGTCTGGGGCGTCTGGCGGCATGTTTCCTCGATTCAATGGCGACCGTCGGACAATCCGCAACAGGCTATGGTCTGAACTATCAATATGGTCTGTTCCGTCAGTCATTTGTTGACGGTCAACAAATGGAAGCGCCAGATGACTGGCATCGCGGTAACTATCCGTGGTTCAGCCATAATGAAGCGCTTGACGTGCAGGTTGGGATTGGTGGCAAGGTCACGAAAGACGGACGTTGGGAGCCCGCATTTACCATTACCGGCCAGGCGTGGGATTTACCTGTGCTGGGCTACCGAAATGGTGTGGCGCAGCCGCTGCGTTTATGGCAAGCGACACATGCGCATCCGTTTAACCTCACCAAATTCAACGACGGCGATTTCCTGCGTGCTGAACAACAGGGCATTGACGCTGAAAAACTGACTAAAGTGCTCTATCCAAACGACAACCATACTGCCGGTAAAAAACTGCGTCTGATGCAGCAATATTTCCAGTGTGCTTGTTCGGTTGCCGACATTCTGCGTCGTCACCATCTGGCGGGGCGTAAACTGCACGAGCTGGCAGATTACGAAGTCATTCAGCTCAACGATACCCACCCGACTATCGCTATTCCAGAACTGCTGCGCGTGCTAATCGATGAGCACCAGATGAGCTGGGATGACGCATGGGCAATCACCAGCAATACCTTTGCTTATACCAACCATACCCTAATGCCAGAAGCACTTGAGTGCTGGGATGAGAAGCTGGTAAAAGCCCTGCTGCCACGCCATATGCAGGTAATCAACGAAATCAACAACCGCTTTAAGAAGCTGGTGGAAAAAACCTGGCCGGGCGATAAAGCGGTATGGGCGAAGCTGGCGGTGGTGCATGACAAACAAGTTCGCATGGCCAATATGTGCGTGGTAAGCGGCTTTGCGGTAAACGGTGTGGCGGCGTTGCACTCGGATCTGGTGGTGAAAGATCTGTTCCCGGAATATCACCAGCTATGGCCGAACAAATTCCATAACGTCACCAACGGCATTACCCCGCGTCGCTGGATCAAACAGTGCAACCCGGCACTGGCGGCATTGTTGGATAAGTCACTGAAAAAAGAGTGGGCTAACGATCTCGATCAGTTGATCAATCTGGAAAAATTCGCTGATGACGAGAAATTCCGCCAGCAATATCGCGAGATCAAACAGGCGAATAAAGTTCGTCTGGCGGAGTTTGTGAAAGTCCGTACCGGTATTGAAATCAATCCTCAGGCGATTTTCGATATTCAGATCAAACGCCTGCACGAGTACAAACGCCAGCACCTGAATCTGCTGCATATTCTGGCGTTGTACAAAGAAATTCGTGAAAACCCGCAGGCTGACCGCGTACCGCGCGTCTTCCTCTTCGGCGCGAAAGCGGCACCGGGCTACTACCTGGCGAAGAATATTATCTTTGCGATCAACAAAGTGGTTGACGTGATCAACAACGATCCGCAGGTGGGCGACAAGCTGAAGATTGTATTCCTGCCAGATTATTGTGTATCTGCTGCGGAAATGCTGATCCCGGCGGCGGATATCTCCGAGCAGATCTCCACCGCAGGTAAAGAAGCTTCTGGTACTGGCAATATGAAACTGGCGCTTAACGGTGCGCTCACTGTCGGCACGCTGGATGGTGCAAACGTGGAGATCGCCGAGAAAGTCGGTGAAGAGAATATCTTTATCTTTGGTCATACCGTGGAGCAGGTTAAGGCGCTGAAAGCTAAGGGCTATGATCCGGTGAAATGGCGGAAGAAAGATAAGGTGCTTGATGCGGTATTAAAAGAGCTGGAAAGCGGTAAATATAGCGATGGCGATAAACACGCGTTTGACCAGATGCTGCATAGCCTCGGTAAGCAGGGCGGCGATCCGTATCTGGTGATGGCGGACTTTGCGGCTTATGTCGAAGCGCAAAAACGCGTGGATGTGCTGTACCGCGACCAGGAGGCCTGGACTCGCGCGGCGATCCTCAATACCGCCCGCTGCGGTATGTTTAGCTCGGATCGCTCAATCCGTGATTATCAGGCTCGTATCTGGCAGGCAAAACGCTAAGGAAGCGCGATGGAAAGCAAACGTCTGGACAAAGCCGCGTTGGCGGCGGGGATCAGCCCCAATTACATCAATGCCCACGGAAAACCGCAGTCGATTAGCGCCGAAACCAAACGGCGTTTGCTTGATGCGATGCATCAAAGTGCCGCCACGAAAGTGGCGGTAACACCAGTGCCAAATGTCATGGTGTATACCTCCGGGAAAAAAATGCCAATGGCAGTAGAGGGCAGCGGCGAATTTAGCTGGTTGCTGACCACCGAAGAAGGTACGCAGTACAAAGGCCACGTGAGCGGTGGTAACGCGTTCAATCTACCGACGAAGCTGCCGGAAGGTTATCACACGCTGACACTCACCCAGGAAGATCAACGCGCGCATTGCCGGGTGATTGTCGCCCCGAAACGCTGCTACGAACCGCAGGCATTGCTCAATAAGCAAAAGCTGTGGGGCGCTTGCGTTCAGCTTTATACGCTGCGATCGGAAAAAAACTGGGGTATTGGGGATTTTGGCGATCTCAAAGCTATGCTGGTGGATGTGGCGAAACGTGGTGGAGCGTTTATCGGCCTGAATCCGATTCATGCGCTCTATCCGGCAAACCCGGAAAGCGCCAGCCCATATAGCCCGTCTTCTCGCCGCTGGCTGAACGTGATTTATATCGACGTCAACGCTGTTGAAGATTTTCAGCTTAGCGAAGAGGCGCAAGCCTGGTGGCACATGCCGACCACGCAGCAGACGCTGCAACAGGCGCGGGATGCCGGCTGGGTAGATTACTCCACGGTTACCGCCCTGAAAATGACAGCATTGCGGATGGCGTGGAAAGGTTTCGCGCAACGTGATGATGAGCAGATGACCGCGTTTCGCCAGTTTGTTGCAGAGCAAGGCGACAGCCTGTTTTGGCAGGCAGCCTTTGATGCGCTACATGCCCAGCAAGTGAAAGAAGACGAAATGCGCTGGGGCTGGCCAGCATGGCCTGAGATGTATCAGAACGTGGATTCGCCAGAAGTGCGTCAGTTCTGCGAAGAACATCGCGATGACATCGATTTTTATCTCTGGTTGCAGTGGCTGGCTTACCGCCAGTTTGCCGCCTGCTGGGAGATAAGCCAGGGCTATGAAATGCCGATTGGCTTGTATCGTGATCTGGCGGTTGGTGTAGCAGAAGGTGGGGCAGAAACCTGGTGCGACCGTGAACTGTATTGCCTGAAAGCGTCGGTTGGCGCGCCGCCGGATATCCTCGGCCCGCTGGGGCAGAACTGGGGCTTGCCGCCGATGGACCCGCATATCATCACCGCGCGCGCCTATGAACCGTTTATCGAGCTGCTGCGCGCGAACATGCAAAACTGCGGCGCATTACGAATTGACCATGTGATGTCGATGCTGCGTTTGTGGTGGATACCGTATGGCGAGACGGCGGATCAGGGGGCATATGTTCACTATCCGGTGGATGATCTGCTCTCGATTCTGGCACTCGAAAGTCAGCGTCATCGCTGCATGGTGATTGGGGAAGATCTCGGCACTGTACCAGTAGAGATTGTCGGTAAACTGCGCAGTAGCGGTGTTTACTCCTATAAAGTGCTCTATTTCGAAAGCGACCACGAGAAGACATTCCGCGCGCCGAAAGCGTACCCGGAGCAGTCGATGGCAGTTGCGGCGACACACGACCTGCCAACGCTTCGCGGTTACTGGGAGAGCGGTGATTTAACGCTGGGCAAAACGCTGGGGCTGTATCCGGATGAAGAGGTGCTACGCGGTTTGTATCAGGATCGTGAGCAGGCGAAGCAGGGGCTGCTGGATGCACTGCACAAATATGGCTGCCTGCCTAAACGCACCGGGCATAAGGCGTCGCTGATGGCGATGACGCCGACGCTTAATCGTGGTTTGCAACGCTACATTGCCGACAGCAACAGCGCCCTGTTAGGGCTACAGCCGGAAGACTGGCTGGATATGGCGGAACCGGTAAATATTCCTGGAACCAGTTACCAGTACAAAAACTGGCGACGCAAGCTTTCCGCAACGCTTGAGACGATGTTTGCCGATGATGGGGTGAACAAGTTGATTAAGGATCTGGACAAGCGGCGCAGGGCGGCAGCGAAGAAGAAGTAGAGTACGTTTGATGCCGGATGCGACGCTTGACGCGTCTTATCCGGCCTACTAATTAATGCCGAATCGTAGGCCGGATAAGGCGGTCACGCCGCATCCGGCCATCAGTGTTATCAAATCACCATATTCAGCAGCAGACAGCCAACCAGACCGCACACTGAGATAATGGTTTCCAGCATCGACCAGGATTTGATGGTCTCGCCGATAGTCAGGTTAAAGTACTCTTTGAACAGCCAGAAGCCCGGATCGTTCACGTGCGAGAAAATCACACTACCGGAACCAACCGCAATAACCATCAGCTCTGGGCTAACGCCTGTCGTTGCAATCAGCGGCGCAGCGATACCACCTGCAGTGATTGCCGCAACGGTTGCGGAACCCAGCGCGATACGCAGTACGGCAGCAATCGACCAGGCCATCAGCAGCGGAGAAATGTTGGTTTCGTGCATCATGGAAGCAATGTATTTGTCCACGCCGCTGTCTACCAGCACCTGCTTGAACGCACCGCCACCACCGATGATCAACAGCATCATCGCAATGATTTTGATGGAAGAAACCAGCGTGTCGTTAATCTGATCCATTGAACGGCCACGGTTCAGACCAAAGGTGAACATCGCAATCAGCACGGCAATCAGCGTTGCCATTACCGGGTCACCGAGGAATTCCGCCACCGGCAGGAAAGCGTGACCTTTCGGCAGGATCATTTCGGCAATCGCACGCATCGCCATCAGCACAACTGGCACCAGAGAAGTCCAGACGCTGACGCCAAAGCTCGGCATCTCTTCTTCGCTGAAGGTTTTCGCGCTGTACAGACCTTCCGGGATTGGCTTATCGATACCTTTCAGCACGCGAGCGTAAACCGGACCCGCGAGAATCACGGTCGGGATTGCCAGAATGGTGCCGTACAGCAGGGTTTTACCCATATCGGCATTGAAAATGGTGGCAATCGCAGTCGGGCCCGGATGCGGCGGCAGGAAGCCGTGGGTGACAGACAGCGCAGCGGCCATCGGTACACCAACATACAGCAGCGGGATATTTGCCGCAGCAGCGATGGTGAACACCAGCGGCAGCATCAGTACGAAGCCCACTTCATAGAACAGGGCAAAACCAACGGTAAAACCGGTTAGTACCACGGCCCACTGGATATGTTTTTTACCAAATTTGGCAATCAGCGTGGTGGCGATACGTTGTGCACCGCCACAGTCTGCCAGCATTTTGCCCAGCATCGCGCCAAAACCCATGATCAGGGCAAGGCTGCCGAGCGTCCCGCCGACACCGGCTTTGATAGAGCCAATAACTTTATCCAGCGGCATCCCTTGCATTAATCCAACAGCAAGCGCCACCAGGACGAGGGCGATGAAGCCGTTCATTTTGAAGCGGATCATCAGGAGTAATAACAAGATTACACCGATAGCAACAATGACTAATGGCATGATTTACCTGGCCTTTAATTTGTTATGGGTAACGTCAAGTTTCTGACGACAAATCCTGGTTGTCCCAACTGGGAACAGAGATACAACGGCACCACGGCTGATGACTCCTAAAACGAATTAGTGTAGTCAAATGTTATGAGTGTGTTTGGTGCCCATAGGAATGATACGGGTAACATTGCGTGCTTGAGAATCACCAGAGCGGGGTAAATTTAAATTATGAGAGGTTGGTCATATTATCGCGGGGAAACGAAGGGATGGATTTGCCGAGCCAATATAGCGCTAATGCCTGGCAGATGGCCCGAAAAGACGCTTTAGCGTCGCATCGGGCAATCTACAAAAGAGAGGGTAACTTAGTAGTAAGAGTGCTCGCCGCGCTGGTGTTCGGTGAGATCGCGTACACCTTTCAGCTCCGGGAATTCGTTCAGCAGCTGCTTCTCGATCCCTTCTTTCAGCGTCACATCGACCATAGAACAACCGTTACAGCCGCCACCGAATTGCAGAATGGCGTAGCCGTCTTCGGTGATTTCCATCAGCGAAACGCGACCACCGTGACCGGCAAGTTGCGGGTTGATCTGCGATTGCAGCATGTACTCCACACGCTCCATCAGCGGCGCATCGTCAGCCACTTTACGCATTTTGGCGTTTGGTGCTTTCAGCGTCAGCTGAGAACCCAACTGGTCGGTAACAAAATCAATCTCTGCATCTTCCAGGTAAGGTGCGCTTAACTCATCAACATACGCGGTCAGCAGGTCAAATTTCAGGGCGGTATCGGTGGCTTCCACAGCGTCCGGCGGACAATAAGAAACACCACATTCAGCGTTAGGCGTGCCAGGGTTAATCACAAATACGCGGATTTGTGTCCCTTCTTCCTGGTTTGCCAGCAGTTTGGCAAAGTGCGCTTGTGCAGCATCGGAAATACGGATCATAGTAATGGCCTAATAGTTGACTATTTTAGTTGGTTATAATACGCCCATCATCGAGGCTCTACAAGGTTCGACAAAGGCACCAGACCTGGACTGTCGCCGCACCATTGCGTAAAAGCAGCTGCGCAATCTCTGCGACGGTACTTCCGGTGGTAACGACATCATCCACAATCACCATATGGCGACCTTGCACGGGCAATTCAAGGCGAAAAGCATTCTTCAGATTGCGTCTGCGTAGTCGGGCGCTGAGGAAATGCTGGGTCGCAGTGGCTCGTGTACGCATGACGGCTTCGCTATCCCATTGGCAATTCAACCAGCGTGATAACGGCTGACACAGCAAGTCGCTCTGATTAAACCCCCGACGCCAGTGACGGCGCTGCCATAACGGGACGCTGACGATGCGATCCGGCAGTTGTAATCCGGTAGTCCGACGGGCGTGTAAGACTTCTAATAGTAACAGACGTGACAGGGCGCTGGCGATTTCGCTGCGTAGCGAAAACTTAAGCTGGTGGATGAGCGGACTTAAGGGGGGCGCATAGTCGGCGACCGTGACCAGTCTTTGCCAGGGCGGCGGTTTTTGCAGGCAGCGACCGCAAGGAAGATGTGAGTGTGTGGCAGGTAATCCACATTGTGGGCATAGCGTTTTATCTGTACGGGCGGCACGAGAGCATACCGAACAAATCCCCCAGTGACCTAACGCCAGCGGCATTCGGCATAGCCAGCATAATCCCGGTACTGTTAGCATATGTTCATCCTTGTAAGTAAAAAGAGAACAATAGCGGATGAATAACATCTGGTGGCAGACCAAAGGTCAGGGGAATGTTCATCTTGTGCTGCTGCACGGATGGGGACTGAATGCCGAAGTGTGGCGTTGCATTGACGAGGAACTTAGCTCGCATTTTACGTTGCATCTTGTTGATCTTCCTGGCTTCGGGCGCAGCCAGGGATTTGGTGCGATGTCGCTTGCTGATATGGCTGAAGTGGTGCTGCAACAGGCGCCGGATAAGGCCATCTGGCTGGGCTGGAGTCTGGGTGGACTGGTGGCAAGCCAGATTGCGTTAACCCATCCCGAGCATGTTCAGGCGTTGGTTACCGTGGCATCGTCACCGTGTTTTAGTGCTCGTGACGGCTGGCCGGGGATAAAACCGGACGTGCTGGCAGGTTTCCAGCAGCAACTGAGTGAAGATTTTCAGCGCACAGTAGAACGGTTCCTTGCGTTACAAACCATGGGTACAGAAACGGCACGCCAGGATGCGCGAGCGCTGAAGAAAACCGTTCTGGCGCTGCCGATGCCGGAGGTTGACGTGCTTAATGGTGGGCTGGAAATTCTGAAAACGGTCGATCTCCGTCAGTCGTTGCAAAACGTACCCATGCCGTTTTTGCGATTGTATGGCTATCTCGACGGTCTGGTGCCGCGCAAAGTGGTGCCGATGCTGGATGAACTCTGGCCGCACAGCGAGTCATACATCTTCGCCAAAGCGGCCCATGCGCCGTTTATTTCGCATCCGGTCGAGTTTTGTCACCTGCTGGTGGCGTTGAAGCAGAGGGTGTAGGTGGTAAGTGAGAGCTAATTATTGTGGGTCGATTAAATTCACCAGTTTACTGATAACTTCACTAATCAATGCTTCATCGGCAACGGTATGAAATTTAGCGCCACGGGCAATAAGATCGACGGCTTTTAGCTGGTGACAAAGTACAACGCCATGCAGGCTACCGGTTTGCGTATCATGGGGGAGGACGCTCACTGTCACCCCTGTGGAACGCGCTGCATTTGCGCCTGTTGAAATTGGACAGCACATAGCAACTTTTAAAACATTGTTGAGTTCTTTGTCCGTTACCACAATGCAATAATGTGGTCCGCGAAGTTCATGTCCGGCAACCGGATCAGGGTTAAAATACCATATCTCTCCACGATGTGGCGTCCTTGCCTTTACCATGCTTCATTACCTTTTTTTCCTTCAGCCCATCCTTCTGTGGACTGATTTAACTCCGTAATTTCGTTTTCATCGATCTGGCTCAACAACTGCGCGACGGTAAGACGCCCACGTGGTTTGTGCTCTGTTGCGCGCAAATTAACGCTATCGCCTTTTTTCTCCACGGTAAGCTCTGTGCCCGGTGACCAGCCAAGATCGGTGGCAAGATCTCGTGGGATAGTAACGATCATGGCTCCTCCTTGTTGCCGTAATTTCACTGTCTGCATATTAGTTCCTTAAGTGCTACTTTGTGTTACATACAAGATAGCACAAAGTAGCACTTAAGCAGGGGATAGTGTCTACTGACTCGCCGCAGCCAACTCTTCTTCTGACACCCCGGTAAAGCGCATGATGTCTGCAAGAGGGACTCCCGACTCAAGCATTATTTTGGCTATATGTAGGGCTTTGGATTGTTCTCCCTCCTGCCGCAATCTTTCCGCAATAGTCATCAAACTCACCTTGTGTTTCGGTGAACGTTCGGCCACACCGTCGATAAAATCGTTAAAACGTACCGCATCGCCGGTTTGCAATATGTAATTAAACAGCCCTTTGATTTGTCTGTCATTAGCGTATCCACTACTTAATAAGCAGGCCATTTGCTCTACCAGCCCTAACAGATCGCGTTGGCGTATATGTTTTTGAATTAACTCCAAAAGCGCCATACGTCGGTGCTGCATGATTTCATCATCAGGCATGACGGTGACATCAATCAGCGGAAATGCAGAGGCATAGAGCTGCCTTGCCAGTTTGGGATCGGCAAAACAATCCAGCCAACACAGCGAATAGGGATAGGGGCTTTCAATACCATGGTAAAACAACAACGGCACCACCATCGGCAACGTTTTGTATCCGGCATCAAGGTGGTTTTGCATTGCGGCAATGGCGTAACGCATCATGCGAAATGCGATCAGTTTGTTTGAGGTGCTTTGATGTTCAATCAGGCAATAGATGTATCCTGGTCCTTGCTCGGTTTTCACCGACCACAGCACGTCGGAGTAGCTTTCACGCAGATCGTCATCAATATAACTGCTCGACTCCAGCTTGAGGGTTTTCATATCACAGAGCGCGTGAATGGGGGCCGGTAAATGGAACGCAAGAAAATCGCGTGCCGTGTCCGGTTGGCGTAAAAAGAGTTTGAACAGTGCATCGTGTGGGGTGGAACTCTGCTTTTTGCTCATGGCGTTCCTTCACCTGTTGTTTGAATGCCGCGACTCTACGCGCCACTCCACACCTGTGCATTAGCCAGTTTTCATCCCTGCGAGACGCTTTCAGAGGAACTTACGCTGTGCTGCAAGAATTGCATTTTTATGGAAAGCCGCACGCAAAAAAAGCCCGGTAGCAAACGCATACCGGGCTTTTCAAAACAGGCGGTGGAGTAAGGTTAACGCAGCGCCCACCACTCGCGCAGGCAGGCTTTTCCTTCCGGGCAGCTTTTACA
Organism: Escherichia sp. E14S1; assembly: GCF_004211995.1. Classification (NCBI taxonomy): domain Bacteria; kingdom Pseudomonadati; phylum Pseudomonadota; class Gammaproteobacteria; order Enterobacterales; family Enterobacteriaceae; genus Escherichia; species Escherichia sp. E14S1. Next base: position 67,780 of record NZ_RHJQ01000014.1, on the reverse strand, counting down.
ACTGCCGGAGAGGCAGCCGTCAGGTTCTTCCTGAATCCGCACTGCTTTGCCCATACTTTCCAGTTGTTGCAGCATGGCGTTAATCATTGGCTGTGGAGTGTTCAATGTCTGGCTTATCTGGGCCGCTTCCATACGGCCCCGTAACGCCAGCAAATCACGCACCTGAATGAGCGAAGCCATTGCTGTATCCTTAGTGGCAATCGCCAGTGGTGCTGGCTGCACAGCAACTGCTTACCGATTTGCGCGTTGCCAGCAGTTCGATATCCACCCGGCTACGCGCGCGGCGCAGCAAACCGATAACCACGATGTTAAACAGGATAACCGCCAGAATGCACACCAGGCTGTAGGTTGGATGCTGGCTGTAGCTGGCAACCTGATAGAACAATGTTGCCAGCGAGTAAGCGATATTCAGCCCCCACAGGATGGAGAAGCCCATCCAGCCACGGCTTGATTCACGGGCGATGGCTCCCATCACCGAGATGCACGGTACATACAGCAGGACGAAAATCAGGTAGCTGTAAGCGGCAGCTGCGCTACCGAATTTCTGATCCATCACGCCCATCGCCCCGGTACCCATTTCGCCGTCGCCTTTGCTTGCTTCAATGGGGTTCATCAGTACGCTAAGACTGAAGGTGTCTTTCAGGCTCTGCCAGGTTTCATCTACCGCGCTGAACAGCTCTTCACCGAGGTTAAATTCTGCAGGATTGAACTCTTCGTCCTGAATATTTTCTGCGGTGTAGAGAGTGTTGAGCGTACCCACCACCACTTCTTTCGCCATGGCACCTGTAAACAGGCCAACCGTTGCCTGCCAGTTATCTTCATGTACGCCAATCGGTTTGAAGACCGGGGTGATCACACGGCTAACGGAAGCCAGTGCCGAGTCGTTGATGTTATCGACGATTTTCCCGCTCAACGAGAAGCTGTTGAAGGCGCTCAGGAAAATGCTGACGATGATGATCACTTTACCAGCACGCAGAACGAAGCCTTTCAGACGCTGCCAGGTCTGGATAATCAGGCTTTTAACGTGTGGTACATGATAGACCGGCAACTCCATGACAAACGGCGTCGCTTCACCGCGCATGATGGTGTACTTGAGCATCAGGCCAGTCAGCACCGCCATCACGATACCCAGCATATACAGCGAGAAGACCGCCAGCGCGCCGTTCTGCCCGAAGAAGGCAGCCGCAAATACTGCGAAGATAGCCAGACGCGCGCCGCAGGACATAAACGGTGCCATCATAATGGTCATCAGGCGTTCACGCGGCGCATCAAGAGTTCGCGCACCCATCACAGACGGCACGTTACAACCGAAGCCGACGATCAGCGGCACAAAGGATTTCCCCGGCAAGCCCAACGCCTGCATCAGACGGTCCATCACAAACGCCGCACGCGCCATATAACCGGAGTCCTCGAGGAAGGAGAGGAACAGATACATCATGCCGATCTGCGGCACCAGTGGCAGCACGGTGTTAATACCGCCGCCCAGGCCCTGGGCGAGGAAGATAGTCAGCCAGTCCGGGAAGTGGAGCGTGTAGCCAATCCACTGAATACCATGCACAAATAGCGCCACGGAGCCGACGTCAAACAGCGGCTGTAACGCCCCGCCGATGTTGATAGCCAGCAGGAACATCAGGTACATCACAAAGAGGAAAATCGGCAGCCCGAGGAAACGGTTGAGCACGATTTTATCCACTGCCGTGGTGAAGCGACTGGGTTCTGCCGTCAGCGTGTTGCTTACCACATCGCAGATAGCAGCAATACACTGGTAACGCGCATCGGCAATATGCAGCGCCGGATCGTCCATCTCATTACGCAGACGGGCGAGGGCGGCATCCAGATGCTGCGACGCTTCACCGGCGTAGGCGCGGCTGTAGATATCGCCTTCCAGCATTTGCAGACCCAGCCAGCGACGCTGTTTGAGCGGAATGTCGGACGGCATCACTTTTGCCAGTGAATCTGCTTCGTTGAGCAGCGGCTGTGCGTAATGCACCAGTTCTACATTGTCGTTGGCTTTGTAGCGGTCAATCGCCAGTTTCAGAGCTTCGATACCGCGACCACGCGTGGAAACCAGCGGGATCACCGGGCAGCCAAGACGCGCCGACAGCGCATCAATTTCAATGCGAATATTTTGCTTCTCGGCAATGTCGAGCATGTTCAGCGCCACGATGCAGGGAATACCGAGTTCCAGCAGCTGCAGCGTCAGGTAAAGGTTACGCTCAAGGTTAGACGCATCCACCACGTTAATCAGCAGATCGGCGTCGCCACTCAAAATGTAGTGGCAGGCGATTTGCTCGTCCAACGACGTCTGCGATGAAATAGTAGTCAGAGAATAAGTACCGGGCAGGTCCACCAGCGTGACCTGATGATCGGTGGTGGAAAACTGACCCTCTTTACGTTCGACGGTAACGCCAGCCCAGTTTCCTACACGCTGACGTGCTCCGGTGAGCTGGTTAAATAAGGTTGTCTTGCCAGAATTTGGATTACCAATTAAGCCAATGGTTAATTTTTTCATTGTTGTTATCACCGTATTAACAGGAAACCGCTTCCACTTCTAATAAGGCCAGATCTTTTTTGCGTAATACCAGGCTTACACGACGGGTTTCGATATGAATGGGATCGCCGAGTGGAGCGACGCGCACCACATTAAAAGAGGAGCCAGGTAACATGCCAAGAGAAAGCAGCTTCTGACGATATGCCGGGCTGATTTCACGGGAAAAGCCAGTGATTTTCCACGCAGTATCTGGAGTGTATTGCATAGGTGCCTACTTGTTTCTCATTAACTGGATAACTACCTCATGGGGCGTTTGACAGCGACATGGGACCAGATGATTTGCCAACGAAGGAGAGATTAAATAATCAACAGTACAATGATAATGAGAATGGTTTCTATCAGCAATACTTAAAATGTGTGCGAATGTTGGTTTAGATAATAATCTGCGTGAATGTTGATGTGGCTCAAGGTTATATCGGAGCAAAAATATAATTCGGAGGACGAATTATTATGGCTGCTTAATGTTTTATTAAGGTTTCAATTGTTAATGTTGTGATAAATATTAACGAAATATAGTGTGAGTTTCGTTGCGGAATAAAAATGCCGGAGATATTCTCCGGCATTTTTATGTCAGGCAAGGCGTTCGTTGCCAGATGTGGCGTGAACGCCTTATCTGGCCTACGATTTCGTGCAAATTCGAACCGTAGGCCAGTCGGAGCGTTTAACGTTTTTTGCCCATTGCTGCCGCCAGCGCATCCATCATCGCGCTATTACCGGCAGGCTGCGCTTCACGCCCACGCGGTTTGGCTGCCGGGCGGTTGTTTTGCGGGCGATCGTTACCGCCGCCGCGACGAGCGTTGGTTTCGCCAGGCTGCTCGTCCAGACGCATGGTCAGGGCGATACGTTTACGCTGAAGATCCACTTCCAGCACTTTCACCTTCACAATGTCGCCTGCTTTCACCACGGTATGCGGATCTTCCACAAACTTGTTCGACAAAGAAGAGATGTGAACCAGGCCGTCCTGATGTACGCCGATATCAATAAAAGCACCAAAATTGGTGACGTTGGTGACAGCACCTTCGAGGATCATACCCGGTTGCAGGTCGTTCATCGTTTCGACGCCATCAGCAAACTGAGCGGTTTTAAATTCCGGACGCGGATCGCGACCCGGTTTTTCCAGCTCTTTGATGATGTCGGTTACTGTCGGCACACCGAATTTCTCATCGGTGAAATCAGACGCTTTCAGATTACGCAGTTCACTGCTGTTACCCATCAGATCTTTCAGCGCCTGCTGTGTTGCTGCCAGAATGCGTTCCACCACCGGATAGGCTTCCGGGTGAACGGTAGACGCGTCCAGCGGGTTATCGCCGTGGTTAATGCGCAAGAAGCCCGCGCACTGTTCGAAGGCTTTCGGCCCCAGACGGCTCACTTTTAACAGTTGCTGACGGTTCTGGAACTGACCATTTTCATCGCGCCAGGCCACGATGTTTTGCGCCATCATGCGCGTCAGGCCCGCCACGCGAGTTAACAGCGGAACAGAAGCAGTATTCAGATCAACGCCAACGGCGTTTACGCAGTCTTCTACTACTGCATCCAGCTTGCGGGCCAGCTGCGTCTGGCTGACGTCATGCTGATACTGACCAACGCCGATAGATTTCGGATCGATTTTCACCAGCTCCGCCAGCGGATCCTGCAAACGGCGGGCGATAGATACTGCGCCACGCAGAGAAACGTCGAGATCCGGGAACTCCTGCGCTGCCAGCTCGGAAGCCGAGTAAACCGACGCGCCAGCTTCGCTGACGATCACTTTCTGCGCGGTAACCTTCGGGAACTGCTTCTGGACATCAAGATAGAAACGCTCGGTTTCGCGGGAAGCCGTACCGTTACCGATCGCTACCAGTTCAACATTATGTTTTTCACACAGGGCGGCAACGGTCATCGCCGCCTTTGCGGCCTGTCCGGTGTGCGGATAAATGGTATCGGTTGCTACCAGTTTGCCCGTTGCGTCGACCACCGCTACTTTTACCCCGGTACGCAGACCCGGATCGAGGCCCATCGTCGCACGCAGTCCGGCAGGGGCCGCCATCAGCAGATCGTGCAGGTTACGGGCAAAGACATTAATCGCTTCATCTTCCGCACGTTCGCGCACGGTTCCCATCAGTTCTGTTTCCAGGTGCATCAGCACCTTGATGCGCCACGTCCAGCTCACCACGCCTTTGCGCCAGCTATCCGCCGGGGCATTGTTCAGGCGCAGGCCGAGATGATCCATGATGATTTGCTCGCAATAGCTCTCTTTTGGCGGCTCATCGAACTGCGGATCGGCATTCAGCGAAAGCTGGAGTATGCCTTCGTTACGACCACGGAACATCGCCAGCGCGCGGTGAGAAGGCACCGTTGACAGCGGTTCGTGATGATCGAAATAGTCGCGGAATTTCGCGCCTTCCTCTTCTTTACCGTTCACTACGGTCGACACCAGATGCGCGTTCTTCCACAGATAATCACGCACTTTCGCCAGCAGCGCGGCATCTTCGGCAAAGCGTTCCATCAGGATATAGCGCGCGCCGTCCAACGCGGCTTTGGTATCTGCCACGCCTTTATCGGCATCAACATATTGTGCAGCGGCGACTTCTGGCGTGTGTGATGGATCGCTCCACAGTAGGTCAGCCAACGGCTCAAGCCCTGCTTCAATGGCGATTTGCCCGCGGGTACGACGTTTCGGTTTGTAGGGCAGGTAAAGGTCTTCGAGTTCGGTTTTGCTCAAGGTAGCGTTGATGGCATTCGCCAGCTCGTCGGTGAGTTTACCTTGCTCAGAAATGGACTTGAGAATAGCCTGACGTCTCTCTTCCAGCTCGCGCAGATAGCTCAGACGCGTTTCCAGATTACGCAGCTGCGTGTCATCCAGACCGCCGGTGATTTCCTTACGATAACGTGCGATAAACGGCACGGTATTCCCTTCGTCAAGCAGGCGAACGGCAGCGTCAACCTGTTCCGGGCGCGCCTGGATTTCACCCGCAATAATGCGGCAGAACGAATCATTCATCATGGTTTGAGTTCATCTTTTCGGATCAAAAATCAGGGGATAGTTATACGGACTGGCTGGCAAAAATGCCAGCCATCGGCAGGAGGTTAAGACTCTTCCTTACGGTTTCACGTACTCGATAGCATTAACATACCAGCTCGCTTCCCCGGCAGGGGTATTCACCACCGCCAGATCGCCCACCTCTTTTTTCAGCAATGCGCGGGCCATCGGGGAATCGATAGAGATGTAATCTTTGCGGCCAAAGATTTCATCGTAGCCGACGATACGGAAACGGTGAGTCACGCCATCGTCGTTTTCAATCTCTACCCACGCGCCAAAGAAAACTCTACCTTCCTGCTGGGGCGAGTAATCGACGATTTTGAGATTCTCCATGCATTTAGTGAGATAGCGCACACGACGGTCGATTTCACGCAGGCGCTTTTTATTATACTGATAGTCAGCATTTTCGCTGCGGTCGCCCAGACTTGCGGCCCAGGTCACCTTCTTTGTGACTTCCGGGCGCTCTTCACGCCAGAGATAATTTAGCTCTTGTTTGAGTTTTTCATACCCTTCCCGGGTAACCAGGGGCGTTTTCATCTCGTTGATTCCCTTTGTCTGTTTGATAATGCGCACATTGGGTATAACGTGATCATATCAACAGAATCAATAATGTTTCGCTGAATAAATTGTATACTTAAGCCGCTGTTTAATATGCTTTGTAACAATTTAGGCTGAAATTCATACCAGATTTAGCTGGTGACGAACGTGAGCTTTTTTAAGAATACACGCTTACAAATTGTTGCGAACCTTTGGGAGTACAAACAATGCAAGAGAACTACAAGATTCTGGTGGTCGATGACGACATGCGCTTGCGTGCGCTGCTGGAGCGTTATCTCACCGAACAAGGCTTCCAGGTTCGAAGCGTCGCTAATGCAGAACAGATGGATCGCCTGCTGACTCGTGAATCTTTCCATCTTATGGTACTGGATTTGATGTTACCTGGTGAAGATGGTTTGTCGATTTGCCGACGTCTTCGTAGCCAGAGTAATCCGATGCCGATCATTATGGTAACGGCGAAAGGGGAAGAAGTTGACCGTATCGTTGGCCTGGAAATTGGTGCTGACGATTACATTCCAAAACCATTTAACCCGCGTGAATTGCTGGCCCGCATCCGTGCGGTGCTGCGTCGTCAGGCGAATGAACTGCCGGGTGCGCCGTCACAGGAAGAAGCTGTGATTGCTTTCGGTAAGTTCAAACTTAACCTGGGTACGCGTGAAATGTTCCGCGAAGATGAACCGATGCCGCTGACCAGCGGTGAATTTGCGGTTCTGAAGGCGCTGGTCAGCCACCCGCGTGAGCCGCTCTCCCGCGATAAGCTGATGAACCTTGCCCGTGGCCGTGAATATTCCGCAATGGAACGTTCCATCGACGTGCAGATCTCTCGTCTGCGCCGCATGGTGGAAGAAGATCCGGCGCATCCGCGTTACATTCAGACCGTTTGGGGTCTGGGCTACGTTTTCGTGCCGGACGGTTCTAAAGCATGAGGCGATTGCGCTTCTCGCCACGAAGTTCATTTGCCCGCACGTTATTGCTCATCGTCACCTTGCTGTTCGTCAGCCTGGTGACGACTTATCTGGTGGTGCTGAACTTCGCGATTTTGCCGAGCCTCCAGCAGTTTAATAAAGTCCTCGCGTACGAAGTGCGTATGTTGATGACCGACAAACTGCAACTGGAGGACGGCACGCAGCTGGTTGTGCCTCCCGCTTTCCGTCGGGAGATCTACCGTGAGCTGGGGATCTCTCTCTATTCCAACGAAGCTGCCGAAGAGGCCGGGCTGCGTTGGGCGCAACACTATGAATTCTTAAGCCATCAGATGGCGCAGCAGCTGGGCGGTCCGACGGAAGTTCGCGTCGAGGTTAACAAAAGCTCGCCTGTTGTCTGGCTGAAAACCTGGCTGTCGCCCAATATCTGGGTACGCGTGCCGCTGACCGAAATTCATCAGGGCGATTTCTCCCCGCTGTTCCGCTATACGCTGGCGATTATGCTGATGGCGATTGGCGGGGCGTGGCTGTTTATTCGTATTCAGAACCGACCGTTGGTCGATCTCGAACATGCTGCTTTGCAGGTCGGTAAAGGGATTATTCCGCCGCCGCTGCGTGAATATGGCGCTTCGGAGGTGCGTTCGGTTACCCGAGCCTTCAACCATATGGCGGCTGGTGTTAAGCAACTGGCGGATGACCGCACGCTGCTGATGGCAGGGGTAAGTCATGACCTGCGCACGCCACTGACGCGTATTCGCCTGGCGACCGAGATGATGAGCGAGCAGGATGGCTACCTGGCGGAATCGATCAACAAAGATATCGAAGAGTGCAACGCCATCATTGAGCAGTTTATCGACTACCTGCGCACCGGGCAGGAGATGCCAATGGAACTGGCGGATCTTAATGCGGTGCTTGGTGAGGTGATTGCCGCGGAAAGTGGCTATGAGCGTGAAATTGATACCGCGCTTTATCCTGACTGCATAGAAGTGAAAATGCATCCGCTGTCAATCAAACGTGCGGTGGCGAATATGGTGGTGAACGCTGCCCGTTACGGCAATGGCTGGATTAAAGTCAGCAGCGGAACGGAGCCAAATCGCGCCTGGTTCCAGGTGGAAGACGACGGTCCGGGTATCGAGCCTGAACAGCGTAAGCATCTGTTCCAGCCTTTTGTCCGCGGCGACAGTGCGCGCACCATTAGCGGCACGGGACTAGGCCTGGCGATTGTGCAGCGTATCGTGGATAACCATAACGGGATGCTGGAGCTTGGCACCAGCGAGCGGGGCGGGCTTTCCATTCGCGCCTGGCTGCCATTACCGGTAACGCGGGCGCAGGGCACGACAAAAGAAGGGTAAATAAACGGGAGGCGAAGGTACCTCCCGTTTTTAGATTGTTTTCAATTGATTGATAATGAAAGGATTCGCTTGCAAAAGCAGGAGCAATTTTCGAGGTGCTCCGGTAGGTTGACGACGTTTGGTTTCCCAGCTTTTTACCAGGTCATAACTTACCCCTACGGCGACAGCAAAATCTTGCTGGCGTAAGCCAGTTGCTTCACGGATCGCTTTTACATCGATTTCGCTAAAAGTATGGACGTGCTCTGGTTCAGGCGTTTTTTCACCCTTTTCGATGCGTACCATTTCTTCTGCGCTGGCAAGAAGATCAGCAAATAATTCATCTTTCATCTGTTTTCAATGTCTCCGTTGGCATTTCGGCCATGGTGGAATTTGTGGAGCTTCAACATTAAAGCAGCTTCTCGGACAATAGTTTCAATGCCTTTCTTTGTTCTTCTGTTAAATCATCCTGTTCATTTTTAGGATAAATCAACGCCAGATAAATTCGGCCATTGCGTGTCACGTTGTAATAAATTATCCGAATGCCACCCCGTTTCCCCATTCCAGAACGGTTCCAGCGAATTTTTCTGAAACTGCCTGTGCCCGCGATAATGTCACCGGCAGATGGATCTTGAATGAGTAGTTCCTGAAAAGCCCGGAACTCATCATCAGGCAACAATAACTGGCGGCGTTTGCTAAATCCTTGTAGTTCAATAAACGTGAACATAATGCATCCTGCGGTCTATTGATAATTATAAGTGTACCATGTACATATTGGTAGCTAATTAGATATAAAAAAACCCCTTATCCGTTTGGATAAGGGGCCAGTGAGATATCTGCTGATTACAGCTTCGGACCAGCCGCTACCAGCGCGGCACCCGCTGGGGTGTCGGTGTATTTATCGAAGTTGTCGATAAACAGTTTCGCCAGCGTTTCAGCTTTTTCCTGCCACTGTTCCGGAGAAGCGTAGGTGTTACGCGGATCGAGGATCTTCGTGTCTACGCCCGGCAGTTCGGTCGGGATCGCCAGGTTAAACATCGGCAGAGTGAAGGTTTCTGCGTTATCCAGCGAACCGTTGAGGATGGCGTCGATAATGGCGCGGGTATCTTTAATGGAGATACGTTTGCCAGTGCCGTTCCAGCCAGTGTTAACCAGATATGCCTGCGCGCCCGCTGCCTGCATACGTTTTACCAGCACTTCTGCGTACTGAGTTGGGTGCAGCGACAGGAATGCCGCGCCGAAGCAGGCAGAGAAGGTTGGTGTCGGTTCGGTGATGCCACGCTCTGTACCAGCCAGTTTGGCGGTGAAGCCTGAGAGGAAGTGGTACTGAGTTTGATCGGCAGTCAGGCGAGAAACCGGCGGCAGTACGCCAAAAGCATCTGCGGTCAGGAAGATAACTTTAGTCGCGTGGCCCGCTTTGGAAACTGGCTTAACGATGTTATCGATGTGATAGATCGGATAAGAAACGCGGGTGTTCTCGGTTTTTGAACCATCATCAAAGTCGATGGTGCCATCTTCACGTACAGTGACGTTTTCCAGCAGTGCATCGCGACGGATAGCGCCATAGATTTCTGGCTCTGCTTCTTTCGACAGTTTAATGGTTTTCGCGTAGCAGCCGCCTTCGAAGTTAAACACACCGTCATCGTCCCAGCCGTGCTCGTCATCGCCAATCAGGCGACGTTTCGGGTCGGTGGAAAGGGTGGTTTTACCGGTGCCGGAAAGGCCGAAGAACACCGCAACATCGCCTTTCTCGCCAACGTTGGCGGAGCAGTGCATAGAAGCGATACCTTTCAGCGGCAGCAGGTAGTTCATCATTGAGAACATCCCTTTCTTCATTTCGCCGCCGTACCAGGTGCCACCAATCAACTGCATGCGCTCGGTGAGGTTAAACGCCACGAAGTTTTCAGAGTTCAGACCCTGTTCTTTCCACTGCGGGTTGGTGCACTTCGCGCCGTTCATGACGATAAAGTCAGGTTTGAAACCTTCCAGCTCTTCATCACTCGGGCGAATAAACATGTTCTTGACGAAATGCGCTTGCCAGGCCACTTCGGTGATGAAACGTACGGAAAGGCGAGTATCCGGGTTAGCGCCACAGAAAGCATCAACCACGAACAGGCGTTTGCCGGAAAGCTGTTTGGTCACCAGGCCTTTCAGATGTTGCCAGGTTTCCGGAGAGAGAGGTTTGTTGTCGTTCTTACCTTTGCCTTTGTCTGCCCACCAGAAGGTATCGCGAGTCGTATCGTCACGGACGATATACTTATCTTTTGGTGAACGCCCGGTGAAGATCCCGGTATCCACGGCAACGGCACCCAGATTAGTTAACACCCCGCGCTCATAACCTGTCAGGCTCGGATCGAGCTCTTCCTGATACAGCAGGTCGTAGCTTGGGTTGTAAACGATATCATGTACGTCACTGATACCATAAGCCTCGAGTTCTTGCGGGGTCAAACCATTGTTAACGCGCATTTCACTGCTCCTTAGCCAATATGTATTGCCTGAATAGTAAAGTCTTTTTGGGGGTGTTAACCGCGACAAGGCTCATAGATTTACGCATCTGGAGAAATTCATATTTGACAAAAAACTCCGTGATTCCTGTCACGAAACGGTTGCTATTATCGCAGAAATAGCATTCCAGGTGTGGAAAATGTTCCTAAAAGGTTAAATGTTAGTTTAATTGGCCATTATAATGTGAGTTAAATCTCATTCTTGATTGAAATTTATGTAAAATCAATCAGTAAAGTATCGATTCACCACCGCAAAATTTTTTGTAAATTTTTCTTAAAATAAATATTAGTACTGCCTGAATGCAATAATTAACCTTCCTTTTGATTCCGGATCACGAACATGGATAACGTTGAAATTTCACCTGCAACACGGTGGGGAATGGTCGCCACTGGATTAATCCAGGGGCTGGTTTGCTATTTTCTGATAACCTGGCTGGCTGTGGACAATAACAACTGGATTGTTTACGGCATTCCTGCGACCGTGGCACTTTCATCCATTTTGTTATTCACCGTGGAATCCTTCAAACAGAAGCGTTTGTGGGGGTGGCTGGCGCTGGTATTTATTGCCACCCTGGCGATGAGCGGTTGGCTGAAGTGGCAAATTGATGGCATGAGTCCCTGGCGAGCGGACCAGGAACTCTGGGAATTTGGTTGTTATCTGCTGTTAATGGCGATGTTGTTATTGCCCTGGATACAACTGAATTTGCACGACAGAAAAGAGCGAACGAACTATAGCTTTTTTTACCAGTCAGCGTGGTATAACGCTCTAATATTGATGGTGATTTTGATCACTAATGGTCTGACATGGCTGGTACTTTTACTGTGGAGTGAGTTATTTAAACTTGTTGGCATCACGTTTTTCAGTACCCTCTTTTTTTCAACCGACTGGTTTATGTATCTTACGCTGGGCCTGGTTACCGCGCTGGCAGTCATTCTTGCGCGGACTCAATCGCGGTTAATCGCCTCTATTCAAAAGCTCTTCACGTTAATCGCCACAGGTTTGCTACCACTGGTTTCACTGCTGACGCTGCTGTTTATTATCACTTTGCCCTTTGCTGGTTTGAATATGATTTCCCGCCACATCTCCGCCGCTGGGCTGCTTTTAACTCTGGCCTTTTTGCAGTTGCTCTTAATGGCCATTGTCCGCGATCCGCAAAAAGCAACGCTTCCCTGGACTGGCCCGTTGCGTTGCCTGATAAAAACGTCTCTGCTGGTGGCGCCGCTCTATGTGCTGATCGCCGCCTGGGCTATATGGATGCGGGTCGCTCAATACGGCTGGACTACCGAACGCTTGCACGGCGCACTGGCGGTGGTGGTGTTACTGGTCTGGTCGCTGGGGTATTTCGTCAGTATTGCCTGGCGTAAAGGGCAAAATCCCCTTGTTCTTCAGGGCAAAGTGAACCTTACGGTTTCGTTATTGGTGCTGGTGATACTGGTGCTTCTTAATTCACCGGTGCTGGACAGTATGCGCATTAGCGTGAACAGCCATATGGCGCGTTATCAGAGTGGCAAGAACACGCCAGACCAGGTAAGTATCTACATGCTCGAACATAGCGGTCGCTATGGGCGTGCAGCGCTTGAGTCGCTGAAAAGCGATGTCGAGTATATGAAAGACCCGAAACGCAGGCGGGGTCTGCTGATGGCGTTTGATGGAGTGCAACGTCTTCAGCAGCAGATATCGGAAAAAGCATTAGCTGATAATGTATTTATTGCCCCAGGTTCTGGCAAACCTGATACGACATTCTGGTCGGTAGTGATGAAAAATCGCTATAACGCAATGATATGTATTGAAAAAGATGCCTGCGTGCTGGTAGAGCAAGATCTGAATAGTGATGGTAGGGCTGAGCGGATCCTGTTTGCCTTTAATGATGAAAGAGTCATTGTCTATGGTGTTGATCCTGCCGGGAAAGAATGGAAAGAGATTACGATGAGTTCACTTCCGCGTGTAATAACGAAAGAGAAATTACTCACAGCGGCGAAGGATGGAAAACTGGGGACAAAGCCTAAAGTGTGGCGCGATCTTACGGTGGATGGTGAAACGCTGGATTTGAATCTGAATGAGTGACAGCGCGGTTGGATGCGGCGCCTTATCTTACCTGCGATAAATTGCATTTAATCCGTAGGCCAGATAAGCGCAGCGCATCAGGCAATTTAGTCATGATATCCGGCAGAGTCATCTCTGCCGGACATGGCGATTAATGAACCTGCGGATCTGCCGGAGACGCATTGTTGCGGATCTCGGCAATATCCATTGCATTGAACAGATAGTGGTTACCACAGTAATCACAATGCATGTCAATTTCGCCTTCTTCCGCGAGGATGCTATCAACTTCTTCATCCGGCAGCGTTTTCAGCGCGCCTGCGCAACGTTCACGCGAGCAGGTGCATTTGAATTCAACATCCTGCGGATCGTAAACCGTCACCTCTTCTTCGTGGTATAAGCGCCACAAAACTTCGTTTGCCGGTAACGTCAGCAGCTCTTCAGTTTTGATGGTTTCGGTCAGCGTCGCCAGGTGGTCGAAGTCGTCTTGCTGGGCATTTTGCGCAGGCATTACCTGCAACAACATACCGCCCGCAGCCGGTTTGCCGTCTACGTCACCGGTGCGAATAAACAGGCGCGTCGGCAGCTGTTCAGAACGCATAAAGTAATCTTCCAGGCAAGCCGCCAGGGTATCACCTTCCAGACCAACCACGCCCTGATAGCGTTCGCCTTCGCTCGGGGTAATGGTGATCACCACGTAACCATTGCCGACCAGCGTTTTCAGGTCGGCATTTTCTGGAATTTCGCCCTGCACGCGCGCCACACCACGCATCTGCTGTTTATTGTTACCGTTAATAACCGCCAGATTCATCGGACCGTCGCCTTGCAGCTGTACGGTGATATCACCATCAAACTTCAGCGTAGCGGTCAACAGGCTGGTCGCGACCAGCAGTTCTGCCAGCACGTTTTTCACCGGCTGCGGATAATCGTGATTCTCAAGGATCTGTTGCAGGGTTTCCGAAACGGTTACCAGTTCGCCGCGAACGGCAAAGTTTTCAAACAGATAGCGATGTAATTGGTCATGTTGCGGCATAATCATCTCTCTTGCAGGTGACAGTTATTCACTGTCGCCGTGTTTAAATCGTAACAGGTCACGGCGCTCTTTTTTGTCCGGGCGCCGGTCCGGGTGCGGCATGGTTAAGGCATTAAGTTTACGTGCCAGCGCCATTTTTTCGCGTTTCTCTACACTTTCCGCAGTCTCTTCATACAACAAGACCGCCTCGCTGGCGGGGCGACGCTGTTCAGTAATCGCCTTTACAATCACCGTTCGTTCGTCATTTCCCTGGCGCAGCGTGAGCGTGGCATTCAGCTCGACGACTTTACTCGGCTTGCTGCGTTGCCCGTTGTAATGCACCTTACCGCCTTCAATCATTTCGCGGGCCAGCGCGCGGGTTTTATAAAAACGGGCGGCCCATAGCCATTTATCCAGTCGAACCTCAACAGCCGGTTTTTCTTTCATGGCGTCTCCTTCACATTAGCGAGGGGATCAGGCGGCGGTAGTCATTCAGTGACGGATGGCGTTCATACTGTTTTTCGGCTATTCCAGAGTCAGGGTTGGTGACGCCGAGACAGTAACGAATACCAAATTGCGCGGCAGCATCGAGAATGGCTTCGCTGTCATCAATAAACAGCGTTCTTTCAGCTTTCAGACCCGTAGCTTCGGCCACCGCATGCCATAACCGCTGATCCTCTTTCGGATAACCAAATGTGTGGGTGGAAAGTAATAAATCAAGGTGTGCGTCCAGACCCGTATGCTCAAGTTTAACGGCCAGGTTATGTGGATGGGCGTTAGTGAGCAAAATTCGCTGCTTGCCGCTGGCTTTCAGCGCTTCGAGAAACGGAATAGTATCTTCACGCAACACAGCACGCGGCCCCATCTCGGTGGTCATCGCACAGATATCCAGACCCAGTTGCTCGCTCCAGTAATCAAGACAGTACCAGTTTAGCGTATGCTGCACGTCGTGATATTGCCGGCGCATATATTCCATTGCTTCCTGTGGCGTAACACCGTTTTTCGCGCCCCATGTTTCAGGCACCAGCTTTTGCCAAAAATAGTTATCGAAGGCGAGGTCGAGCAACGTGCCGTCCATATCCAGCAGAACGGTGTCTACGTCCTGCCAGGCAATGTTGATATGCATGGGGGAAATCTCCAGAGTGAAGCAATTTGCGCGACAGGGTAGCATAACCTGCCGCGCAAACGTGTTATTCGATGAGGCTTTCTGAAGACGTGAGCAGCGTCGGATTCAGGCAGCTTTCGTAATATTCCTTAATCTCCATCATGCGGGTGCGATGACGCTGGTAACGACGCCAGGCCTGCACGCCATTATAGATGGCACAGCCGAACATCGTCAGTAGCAGTAATGTGGTGCCGAGATAGCGCCACAGGCCAGAACGGTCCGGAATAGGGTGCAAGCTGATATGCTGCGTGCCGTTGGCATCGGTGAAAATATTGGTGACGATCCCCTCGGCGTTAAACAGTGTATGCATCAACATTTGCGCCAGCTTCTGGAAAGCGTTCCATTGTTCTTGCGCCGGGTAGTCATAAAGTGAGGCTGCTGGCCACGGTTGATCGACAAAATCGCTGCCTTCGTCGCTGACAATCAGGAAGCCGCCAGGCGCTGGGCTATTCAGTGATTGTGCCGCTCGCGCCGTTTCATGAGTGATAAACGGTGCGGTGGAAGTCGCCACCAGATTATCCAGCGATTCTGCGCTCACCGGGCGGAGTAATACATTCACACCATCAAGTTTTCCTGCGTTGGCGCGTTTCACCAGTGCGTCCCAGTCCTTACTGTTGCCAAGATTCACCAGGGCGTTTTTTAAGCGCACACAATCATCTTTGGCTGCACAGAGATCTGCTGTCTTCAGTACGATGTCGCCAAAGTCATCAAGCAAAACCATGCCGGATTTCTGAATCGCAGAACGTAATGAGGCACTGACGCGTGATTCATCTTCCGGTTTAGGGTGCAGTTGACGGTTTACTGCTTCGGTCAACGCCGTAGCTTTGTTAACCAGTTCCGATTCCGGTAATGGCAATGAACGGGCGTCATTCCAGATGATTTGCGAGCAGTCAAACGGCAAAAACGGTGAATTGGTTTTCGCGCTCCAGGTGCCGGAAGTGCGGATATTACACATGCCTGTACCACTTAGACGTAAGGTATCGCCTACGCGTACGCCAGCGTCCGCGAGCTGTTTAACACTGGTGGCCTCAATAGTCTGCGCGCCTTTCATCCACGAGAGAGTGAATTTCAGCGGCATATCCAGTGGGATCCAGAACAGCAGCATAAACAAGACTATCAGCGAACCGGCTGCGATAACCGTGCTGCGTAGCCAGTGCTGCAACGGGAAGTTTTTTACTTCGTCATGCAGCGAAAGATAGCGCCCCTGGCGCACGACGTGACGGTCGAGGTAGATATCGATATCGGTTTGTTGTCCGAGATCCTGGGCAATGTAAGGTTGCCAGTGCGCGGGGTAGACCAGATCGATAATACCAAGCGAAATATTGTTAATCTGTTCCTGAGAGTTTTCACCAAACAGCCCCCAGCGACGCGGTGTCCCGCGCAGGCAGTGGATTTCCCTTAGAGAGGATTTGGCAGGTGGCGCATATAATCCCCACAGGCCCGCGCCCAGCAGCAGCAGCGCGCCGCCAACTAACCACGGGACAAATACATCCGGGGTCACCAGGCAGAAATAGAACATCAGGAATGAGGCGACAATCAGCAGCGCTTCCCGCAATCCTCGTGGGCGGCTAAGTGCATACTCTTCGTGCGTTTCCTGGCGAATGTTGAGCAACTCAATTTGTTCGCTCTCTTCACCGCGAATCGATGCCTGCGTTGATGGAATAGGTTGTAACGTGTAACCGCGAGTCTCCTGCATATACTCTTGCAGCGTATGGCCGTTGAGTGAAATGACTAATGGGAGTGAGTCGGTATAAATCAGTTCAACGGTGTTTTCGTCGTTGATGTACTGCTCCCAGAAAGGCGGCAGGTGGACTTCTACCGAGTCAAGGTAGTAGCGCCATTTATTGGGATCGTCGGTAGAGATGCCATAACGTGTGATAGCGTGCGTCAGCATCATCACATTATTGCTTTCGGCGTTCAGCGTCAGAGAGACAGGCGCCGTGCTGGCCCCCGTCGGACCGGGAACCTGCAAAATCTGCGTCAGGCTCTCGAGATAATTTTCAACAGCGCTACGTTCTTCCGGAGTGAGTTTGCGCGTTTGCGCATCAGCGAAGGCGTTAGCCCAGGGCAATTGTCGCCGCCTGGTGCGGGTTTTTATCAGCCATCCCGCAAGTAGTGAGCAGGCCAGCAAAGCAGCTAAAAAAATCACAATGGTGCTCATGCTTTCCCCATCTTACTTAATTTGTCAGGCGTGATTATTCGCACCCTGGACACAATATAGGATTCTGCGGTTGGCTATCGGCAAGCGTGGAGTTGAACTTGAGCATCATTAAGCGCATCCCAGTAACCGCTGATCATAGCAAACCCTCTGAGGGCGGAATATCAGCAAATTCCTGGAGTTATTTCAACCTATTGACTTTTAATTTGATTTGAGAACGATTATTTATCAGGTTGCATAAATGTAAATAACATGCAATTCACATTGCCGAAACGGTGTCCGATATCGCACAATAAATACTGATTTCACTGCAAAGATTCCACAATGAGAAAATCATTACAAAAACCCACCATTCTGAATGTTGAAACTGTAGCCCGTTCCCGACTGTTTACCGTCGAAAGCGTGGATCTGGAGTTCAGCAATGGCGTGCGGCGTGTTTATGAACGAATGCGTCCAACCAACAGGGAAGCGGTGATGATTGTGCCTATTGTGGACGACCATCTGATCCTGATTCGTGAGTACGCGGTGGGAACTGAATCCTACGAGTTAGGGTTTTCGAAAGGGCTGATTGATCCCGGTGAAAGCGTCTACGAAGCAGCTAACCGCGAGCTAAAAGAAGAAGTGGGATTTGGTGCGAACGATCTGACTTTTTTGAAGAAACTCAGCATGGCGCCGTCTTACTTTTCCAGCAAAATGAATATTGTGGTGGCGCAAGATCTCTACCCGGAATCGCTGGAAGGCGATGAGCCGGAGCCGCTACCGCAGGTTCGCTGGCCGCTGGCGCATATGATGGATTTGCTCGAAGATCCTGACTTCAATGAAGCGCGCAATGTCAGCGCGCTGTTCCTGGTACGTGAGTGGTTGAAGGGGCAGGGGCGGTTGTAAATACGTAGATCTTGCCTGATGCGTCATACATATCAGGCCTACGGGATTCCTGCAATGTATTGAGTTTTCAAGATTTTGCATGCCGGCTAAGGCGTTCATGCCGCATCCGGCATGAACAACGCGCACTTTGCCAGCAAACTGAAAAGGCGCCGAAGCGCCTTTTTAATCAGAACAATTCCTGTGCCTCACCATTATCGATAATGGTCGTTCCCACCTCGCGCACCGCCTGCTGTGTAGGCTGTGTACCTTCAATGAAGTACTCTTCGCGGCTGTTGCCGCCGCTGGCCAGTTGCCCAGTGCTGCGATCGATATTCACCGTCACAATACCCGGCGGCGGCGTCAGCGGTTGTTCCGGTACGCCTTCCAGAACGGCTTTCATATAAGCGTCCCATGCAGGCTGCGCGCTTTTAGCACCACCTTCATAACCAGAGATCTGATCTTTAATTGCCCCGGAAGCCGTGGTATGACCGAGATTACGACGGTGGTCGTCAAAGCCAATCCATACTGAGGTTACTACGCCTGGTCCGTAACCCGAGAACCATGCATCCTTCGAGCTGTTGGTGGTCCCGGTTTTCCCGCCGATATCATGACGTTGCAAATCACGACCTGCGCGCCAGCCAGTACCTTGCCAGCCTGGTTCACCAAAGATATTGGTGTTCAGTGCGCTCTTAATCAGGAATGCCAGCGGAGTGCTGATAACGTGCGGTGCATACTCCTGCGCGCCGGTCTTCGCGACTAATGTCTGATTAGCTTGCTCCAGTTGCGGCATCGGCACCGAAACATTTTGCTGCTCGCGGGAGATAGCCACGTCTTCAACGTCGTTATTTTCCAGCACGTTCGATTTTTGCGTATCGCCATAAATCACCGGGATATCGCATTCCGGGCAAGCTACTTTCGGTTTCGCTTCGAAAATCACGCCGCCCTGGTCGTTTTCAATTTTGCTGATAAACCACGGATCCACCAGGAAGCCACCGTTCGCCATTACTGCATAGCCGCGCGCCACCTGCAGCGGCGTGAAGGACGCGGAACCCAGCGCCAGCGATTCGGTATGAACAATGTTTTGCGCCGGGAAGCCGAAGCGTTGCAGATACTCTGCAGCGTAGTCGACGCCCATAGCCCGCATTGCACGCACCATCACTACGTTCTTCGACTGACCCAGTCCCTGACGTAAACGGATTGGACCGGCATATTGCGGTGGTGAGTTTTTCGGCTCCCAGTCAGAACCAGCACCGGCGTCCCAGCGGGAAATCGGCACATCGTTCAGCATACTTGCCAGCGTCAGACCTTTATCCATTGCTGCGGTGTAGAGGAACGGTTTGATATTCGACCCCACCTGACGCAGCGCCTGAGTTGCGCGGTTAAACTTGCTCTGGTTGAAGTCAAAGCCACCAACCAGCGCCATGACGGCACCGTTTTGCGGATTGATCGACACAAGCGCCGAGTTCACCTCTGGCACCTGCGCCAGCCACCAGGCATCGCCAACCTGGCGAACCCAGATTTGCTGACCCGTTTGCACCACATCAGTCACTTTACGCGGCGTCGGTCCCTGTTGAGTGTCTGAACGGTAAGGACGCGCCCAGCGAACGCCTTCCATACGCAACGTTACGGACGTTCCGTCAGCCAGCATCGCTGTCGCTTCCTGCGGATTGGTGCTGGTAACTGCGGCAGGCAGCAGCGGACCGTAAGTCGGCAACGCTTTCAGAGTATTGGTTATCTTTTTGGTGTCCCACGCCGTCTCACCCACTTTCCACAGCACATTAGCCGGGCCGCGATAACCGTGACGCATGTCGTAGTCCAGCACGTTGTTACGTACCGCTTGCTGCGCGGCCTGCTGAACTTTGCGGGTAATGGTGGTGTAAATGCGATAACCGTCTTCATAAGCGCTTTCGCCGTAACGGCTATACATCTCCTGACGCACCATTTCGGTGAGATACGGCGCCGAGAAGGCAATTTCCGGCGCGTGATAATTGGCGTTAATCGGCTCACTACGCGTCTGATCATATTGCTGCTGGGTGATATACCCTTCGCTCAACATACGCGACAGCACAACGTTACGCCGCGCGACGGCGCGATCCATTGAGTAGAGCGGGTTGAAAGTGGATGGGGCTTTTGGCAGCCCGGCAATCACCGCCATTTCGTTCAGCGTCAGTTGGTCGACCGTTTTACCGAAATAGACTTGTGCCGCAGCACCGACACCATAGGCGCGGTAACCGAGGTAAATCTTGTTCAGATAAAGCTCGAGGATCTCGTCTTTAGTCAGCAACTGTTCAATACGAATCGCGAGGAAGACTTCCTTAATCTTACGCATCAGCGTGCGTTCCGGACTGAGGAAGAAGTTTCTCGCCAGTTGCTGGGTAATGGTACTCGCCCCTTGTGACGCGTGACCAGAGAACAACGCCACACTTGCCGCACGGAAGATCCCCACCGGGTCAACGCCGTGATGCTCATAAAAGCGGCTGTCCTCCGTCGCGATAAAGGCTTTCACCATTTCCGGCGGGATTTGATCCAACGTAACCGGAATACGACGTTTTTCACCATATTGCGCAATTAGCTCGCCATCGGCGCTGTAAATCTGCATCGGAATTTGCAGGCGAACATCTTTTAATGTCGCCACATCCGGCAGTTGTGGCTCGATGTAGCGGTAGAGGCCATAAATCGAGCCTGCTCCCAGCAGAATGCAACAGACTGCAAGGATCAATAAATACTTTACGAACTTCACTGGAAATTTCCGATTTGGTTTCATTTGGGCAGTTTATAAACAAACGCGCGGTAGTATAAAGGCAAGCCAGACGCATTGATATACCCGTCAGAGTGACGGGTGATAAGGAGATCATCACAATGGCATTTAAGAACTGGCAAATTGGGTTGCATTTACAACAGCAAGAAGCGGTGGCGGTTGCTATCGTGCGTGGTGCAAAAGAATGTTTTTTGCAACGTTGGTGGCGCTTGCCGCTGGCGACAGACATTATCAAAGATGGACGCATTCTCGATACAGAGCGGCTGGCAAAAACGTTGTTACCGTGGAGTCGTGAACTGCCGCATCGACATCACATTATGCTGGCATTTCCTGCTGGTCGAACGTTACAGAGGGCATTTCCACGCCCGGCGATGTCTCTCGGTGAGCGAGAGCAAACGGCATGGCTGGCAGGCACAATGGCACGCGAGCTGGATATGGAACCGGACTCCCTGCGCTTCGATTATAGCGAAGATTCACTAAGCCCGGCCTATAACGTGACCGCCGCGCAAAGCAAAGAGTTGGCAACGTTACTTACCCTGGCAGAAAGATTGCGTGTTCACGTTAGCGCGATTACCCCGGATGCCTGCGCTTTACAACGGTTTCTGCCTTTTTTACCCCCTCACAAGCAATGTCTGGCCTGGTGTGACCACGAACAGTGGTTGTGGGCGACGCGCTATAGCTGGGGGCGCAAGCTGGTGGTGGGGGTGACAAGCGCGAATGACCTTGCAGCGATGTTATCCGTGGATCCCGACAGTATCGCAATATGCGGCGAAGGCGGATTTGACCCCTGGGAGGCGGTTTCTGTTCGTCAGCCGCCGCTACCGCCACCAGGTGGAGACTTCGCCATTGCGCTGGGGCTGGCGCTTGGGGAGAGTCGCTAATGAACCCACCAATCAATTTTTTGCCCTGGCGACAGCAACGCCGTGCGGCCTTTTTTCGCTTCTGGTTGCAGATGTTTGTTGCCCCTCTGCTGCTGACCATAGGGATAACGCTAATGCAGCGTCTGGCATATAACGCCGAAGCACGCGTAGACGCCATTTTGCTCAAGGGAGAACAACAACTCGCCCGTAGCTTACAGGTCACTAAGCCACGTTTGCTGGAACGCCAACAGTTACGCGAACAGCATTTGCGACGTCAGCGTCAGCGACAATTTACCCGCGACTGGCAACCAGCGCTGGAAGCGCTGGCGACGCTTTTACCAGAAAAAGCCTGGCTGACCACGCTGAGCTGGCAGCAGGGAACGCTGGAAGTCAAAGGACTTACGTCGAACATCACAGCACTAAATGTGTTGGAGAAGTCACTCCGTGAGGATGCCTCTTTTCAGCTCAACCAGCGAGGGACCACGCAGCAGGATGCACAAGGGCGCTGGCAATTTGCGTATCAGTTAACAAGGAAGGTTAGCGATGAACTCGCTCTTTGACTGGTGGTTTACCACATCTCCTCGTACCCGTCAGTTTGGCTGGTCAGTCTGGTTGCTGGTGTTATTCACAATCATCGTTCTTTCATTGGCCCATCAGGAAGAGAGCGACGCATTAATTCGACTGCGGGCAAGTAATCACCAGCAGTGGGCTGCACTGCATCGCCTGGTAGACACCACACCCATCCGCGAAGAAAAGACGTTGCCCTTTTCGCCGCTGGATTTTCAGTTGCCTGGCGCGCAACTGGTTTACTGGCATCCGTCCGCCCAGGGAGGGGAGTTGGCGTTGAAAACGCCCTGGGAAGCGGTGCCGTCGGCATTTACACGACTGGCAGAGCGCAACGTCAGCGTAAGTCGTTTTTCGTTAAGCGTGGAAGGTGATGAACTCTTGTTCACGCTCCAACTGGAGGGGGCGAATGATGGCTAAACGTTGGCTGCTGGCTGGTGTTGCATTATGGCTATTAACCGGCATGCGCGACCCGTTTAAACCACCGGAAGATCTATGCCGGATTAGCGAACTTACCCAGTGGCGCTATCAGGGGATGGTAGAAGAGGCGAGCGCGTTATTGGCGTAATAAAAGATGGGCAAAAGAAATGGCGACGGGTGCAGCAAAACGATGTGCTGGAAAACGGCTGGACGATCTTACAGCTGACGCCAGACACACTAACGCTGGGAACCGGGACAAACTGCGAACCGCCACAGTGGTTGTGGCAACGGCAAGGAGATACAAATGAAGCAATGGATAGCCGCACTACTGTTGATGATGATGCCCATCGTGCAGGCGGCAAAGCCGCAAAAAGTCACGCTGATGGTGGATGACGTTCCGGTTGCTCAGGTTTTGCAGGCGCTGGCCGAACAGGAGAAGCTAAACCTGGTGGTGTCGCCAGACGTCAGCGGTACGGTATCGCTACATTTAACGGATGTTCCCTGGAAGCAGGCGCTACAAACCGTAGTGAAAAGCGCCGGGCTGATAACGCGTCAGGAAGGCAATATTCTTTCAGTGCATTCCGTTGCCTGGCAAAATGAAAATATCGCCCGCCAGGAGGCAGAGAAAGCACGGGCGCAGGCAAACCTGCCGCTGGAAAATCGCAGCATTACCCTGCAATACGCCGATGCCGGAGAGTTGGCGAAAGCGGGGGAGAAGCTACTTAGCGCCAAAGGCAGCATGACCGTTGATAAACGTACCAATCGCCTTTTGTTGCGCGATAACCAGGCGGCGTTAACTGCACTGGAACAGTGGGTCATGCAAATGGATTTGCCGGTAGGCCAGGTTGAACTGTCGGCACACATTGTCACCATTAATGAAAAAAGTCTGCGCGAGTTAGGCGTGAAATGGACGCTGGCCGATGCGCAACAAGCTGGCGGCGTTGGGCAAGTGACTACGCTCGGTAGCGATCTCGCGGTGGCGACGGCGACGACGCATATCGGTTTTAACATTGGGCGGATCAACGGACGTTTGCTGGATCTGGAGCTTTCCGCACTAGAACAGAAACAGCAACTGGATATCATCGCCAGTCCACGTTTACTGGCTTCGCATCTCCAGCCTGCCAGCATTAAACAGGGAAGCGAAATTCCGTATCAGGTTTCCAGTGGTGAAAGTGGTGCAACATCGGTGGAGTTTAAAGAGGCGGTACTGGGAATGGAGGTCACGCCCACGGTGTTACAAAAAGGTCGCATCCGGCTGAAATTACACATCAGCCAGAACGTTCCGGGGCAGGTCCTTCAACAAGCCGATGGCGAAGTGCTGGCAATTGACAAGCAGGAGATCGAAACGCAAGTCGAGGTCAAAAGCGGAGAAACGTTGGCGCTGGGCGGCATTTTTACCCGTAAAAATAAATCGGGTCAGGATAGCGTACCGCTGTTGGGTGACATTCCCTGGTTCGGGCAATTATTTCGTCATGACGGAAAAGAAGATGAACGACGTGAGTTAGTGGTGTTTATCACGCCACGACTGGTTTCCAGTGAGTAAACCGCCGCAAAAGCGGTGATGTTTTTACGTTGAACGTGTTTCATCTATTTGACGCGCGCAGGTATTTAGCATACAAGGAGTACCGATTTGAGAGTTGGTGCTCTTAGCTGCCTGCGTTTTATGATGATGATTTATCATTCAGGCGGCATTTTGCTGTCTTTTTTACGCTAATCTTACCCGGTGATTTATCGCCAAAGCGGTGATAGCAAGGCAGCATGCCTGCAGCGACCAGATATGCAGAGGGATGGGTGATTTATTCAGTTGCCAAACCTGCTGGAGTATTGAGATAATTTTCAGTCTGACTCTCGCAATATCTTATGAGGTTTCAGTTCATGTCCCGCTGCGCTCTCTGAGCGAAGCGGGTTTATCATTAACGAATAGTCTTAGTAGTACCGAAAAAATGGCAGAGAAACGCAATATCTTTCTGGTTGGGCCTATGGGTGCCGGAAAAAGCACTATTGGGCGCCAGTTAGCTCAACAACTCAATATGGAATTTTACGATTCCGATCAAGAGATTGAGAAACGAACCGGAGCTGATGTGGGCTGGGTTTTCGATTTAGAAGGCGAAGAAGGCTTCCGCGATCGCGAAGAAAAGGTCATCAATGAATTGACCGAGAAGCAGGGTATTGTGCTGGCTACTGGCGGCGGCTCTGTGAAATCCCGCGAAACGCGTAACCGTCTTTCCGCTCGTGGCGTTGTCGTTTATCTTGAAACGACCATCGAAAAGCAACTTGCACGCACGCAGCGTGATAAAAAACGCCCGTTGCTGCACGTTGAAACACCGCCACGTGAAGTTCTGGAAGCGTTGGCCAATGAACGCAATCCGCTGTATGAAGAGATTGCCGACGTGACCATTCGTACTGATGACCAAAGCGCTAAAGTGGTCGCAAACCAGATTATTAACATGCTGGAAAGCAACTAATTCTGGCTTTAAATACACTCGTCTGCGGGTACAGTAATTAAGGTGGATGTCGCGTTATGGAGAGGATAGTCGTCACTCTCGGGGAACGTAGTTACCCAATTACCATCGCATCTGGTTTGTTTAACGAACCAGCTTCATTCTTACCGCTGAAATCGGGCGAGCAGGTGATGTTGGTCACCAACGAAACCCTGGCTCCTCTGTATCTCGATAAGGTCCGCGGCGTACTTGAACAGGCGGGTGTTAACGTCGATAGCGTTATCCTCCCTGACGGCGAGCAGTATAAAAGCCTGGCAGTACTCGACACCGTCTTTACAGCGTTGTTGCAAAAGCCGCATGGCCGCGATACTACACTGGTTGCACTTGGCGGCGGTGTGGTGGGCGATCTTACCGGTTTCGCGGCGGCGAGCTATCAGCGCGGCGTTCGCTTCATTCAAGTCCCAACGACGCTATTGTCGCAGGTTGACTCCTCCGTTGGCGGCAAAACCGCGGTAAACCATCCCCTCGGTAAAAACATGATTGGCGCGTTTTACCAACCTGCATCGGTGGTGGTAGATCTCGATTGTCTGAAAACGCTTCCTCAGCGTGAGTTGGCTTCGGGGCTAGCGGAAGTCATCAAATACGGCATTATTCTTGACGGCGAGTTTTTCCATTGGCTGGAAGAGAATCTCGACGCGCTGCTTCGTCTGGATGGCCCTGCAATGGCGTACTGTATTCGCCGCTGCTGTGAGCTGAAAGCAGAAGTTGTCGCCGCCGACGAGCGTGAAGCTGGCTTACGTGCTTTACTCAATCTTGGACATACCTTTGGTCATGCCATTGAAGCTGAAATGGGCTATGGTAATTGGCTACACGGTGAAGCGGTTGCTGCGGGTATGGTAATGGCGGCGCGCACATCGGAACGTCTCGGGCAGTTCAGTTCTGCCGAAACGCAGCGTATTATTACCCTGCTCACGCGGGCTGGGTTACCGGTCAATGGGCCGCGCGAAATGTCCGCGCAGGCATATTTACCGCATATGCTGCGTGACAAGAAAGTTCTTGCGGGAGAAATGCGCTTAATTCTTCCGCTGGCAATTGGTAAGAGCGAAGTTCGCGGCGGTGTTTCGCACGATATCGTTCTTAACGCCATTGCTGATTGTCAGTTAGCGTAACAACAAGAAAGGTCAGGCCGCTTATCCGGCGGTTTATTAGCTTCAGGTTAATTGCAACGTGGTAAGCATTAACCTTTTAGTGGGGTGTTAAATGGATGAATTCAAACCAGAAGACGAGCTGAAACCCGATCCCAGCGATCGTCGTACTGGTCGTTCTCGTCAATCTTCTGAGCGTTCTGAACGTACTGAACGTGGCGAACCGCAGATCAATTTTGATGATATTGAACTTGATGATACGGATGATCGCCGTCCGACCCGCGCGCAAAAAGAGCGCGATGAGGAACCGGAAATCGAACAAGAATATGACGAATCCGAAGATGAAACGGTGGATGAAGAGCGTGTAGAGCGGCGTCCGCGTAAGCGCAAAAAAGCAGCCAGCAAACCTGCTTCTCGTCAGTATATGATGATGGGCGTCGGTATTCTGGTTCTGTTGCTGTTGATCATCGGTATCGGTTCTGCGTTAAAAGCCCCCTCGACCTCTTCCAGCGATCAAACTGCGTCTGGCGAGAAGAGTATTGATCTTGCTGGCAATGCGACCGATCAGGCGAATGGCGTGCAGCCAGCACCGGGAACCACGTCTGCGGAAAATACTCAGCAGGATGTTTCTCTGCCGCCGATTTCTTCTACGCCGACCCAGGGGCAGACCCCGGCGGCAACGGATGGTCAACAGCGTGTTGAAGTACAGGGTGATCTGAACAATGCCCTGACCCAGCCACAAAATCAGCAACAGCTGAACAATGTGGCGGTAAATTCGACATTGCCGACCGAACCCGCAACGGTTGCGCCAGTACGCAATGGCAATGCATCGCGCGACACGGCAAAAACGCAAACCGCTGAACGTCCGACCACCACGCGTCCGCCGCGTCAGCAGGCAGTGATTGAACCGAAAAAACCGCAAGCAACTGTGAAAACCGAACCGAAGCCGGTAGCACAGCAACCGAAGCGTACCGAACCAGCAGCGCCAGTGGCGAGCTCGAAGGCACCGGCTGCGACTTCTACGCCAGCGGCAACGCCAGCGCCGAATGCGACTGCCAGCACGGAGCCGGCACAAACGGCATCTCCGGCGCAAACCACGACAACACCAGCTGCTGGGGCGAAGAGCGCGGGTAATGTTGGTTCGTTGAAATCGGCACCGTCAAGCCATTACACTCTGCAGTTGAGCAGTTCCTCTAACTACGACAACCTGAACGGTTGGGCGAAGAAAGAGAACCTGAAAAACTACGTTGTCTATGAAACGACGCGTAATGGTCAGCCGTGGTATGTCCTGGTTTCTGGCGTGTACGCTTCGAAAGAAGAAGCGAAAAAAGCGGTATCTACATTGCCAGCCGATGTCCAGGCCAAAAATCCTTGGGCGAAACCGCTGCGTCAGGTACAGGCCGATCTGAAGTAATCAAGGCTATTTCCCGCAATGGATAACCGTTGCGGGAACTGCCTGAAGCGCTGGATGCTGTCGGAGCTTTCTCCACAGCCGGAGAAGGTGTAATTAGTTAGTCAGCATGAAGAAAAATCGCGCTTTTTTGAAGTGGGCAGGGGGCAAATATCCCTTGCTTGATGATATTAAACGGCATTTGCCTAAGGGCGAATGTCTGATTGAGCCTTTTGTTGGTGCCGGGTCGGTGTTTCTTAACACCGACTTTTCTCGTTATATCCTTGCTGATATCAACAGCGATCTGATTAGTCTCTACAACATTGTAAAGACGCGTACTGAAGAGTATGTGCAGGCTGCCCGCGAGCTGTTTGTTCCCGAAACAAATTGCGCCGAGGTCTACTATCAGTTCCGCGAAGAGTTCAACAAAAGCCAGGATCCCTTGCGTCGGGCAGTACTGTTTTTATATTTGAACCGCTACGGTTACAACGGTTTGTGCCGTTACAATCTGCGCGGTGAATTTAATGTGCCGTTTGGCCGTTATAAAAAGCCCTATTTCCCGGAAGCTGAGTTGTATCATTTTGCCGAAAAAGCGCAGAATGCCTTTTTCTATTGTGAGTCTTACGCCGACAGCATGGCGCGCGCAGATGATGCATCCGTCGTCTATTGCGATCCGCCTTATGCGCCGCTTTCTGCGACCGCTAACTTCACGGCGTATCACACAAACAGTTTTACGCTTGAACAACAAGCCCATCTGGCGGAGATCGCAGAAGGTCTGGTTGATCGCCATATTCCTGTGCTGATCTCCAATCACGATACGATGTTAACGCGTGAGTGGTATCAGCGCGCAAAATTGCATGTCGTCAAAGTTCGACGCAGTATAAGCAGCAACGGCGGCACACGTAAAAAGGTGGACGAACTGCTGGCTTTGTACAAACCAGGAGTCGTTTCACCCGCGAAAAAATAATTCTCAAGGAGAAGCGGATGAAACAGTATTTGATTGCCCCCTCAATTCTGTCGGCTGATTTTGCCCGCCTGGGTGAAGATACCGCAAAGGCCCTGGCAGCTGGCGCTGATGTCGTGCATTTTGACGTCATGGATAACCACTATGTTCCCAACCTGACAATTGGGCCAATGGTACTGAAATCCTTGCGTAACTACGGCATTACCGCCCCTATCGACGTGCATCTGATGGTGAAACCCGTCGATCGCATTGTGCCGGATTTCGCTGCTGCTGGCGCCAGTATCATTACCTTTCATCCAGAAGCCTCCGAGCATGTTGACCGCACGCTGCAACTGATTAAAGAAAATGGCTGTAAAGCGGGGCTGGTATTTAACCCGGCGACACCATTGAGCTATCTGGATTATGTGATGGACAAGCTGGATGTGATCCTGCTGATGTCCGTCAACCCTGGTTTCGGCGGTCAGTCTTTCATTCCGCAAACACTGGATAAACTGCGCGAAGTGCGCCGCCGCATCGATGAGTCGGGCTTTGATATCCGTCTGGAAGTGGACGGTGGCGTGAAGGTGAACAACATTGGCGAAATCGCTGCGGCGGGAGCGGATATGTTCGTCGCCGGTTCGGCAATCTTCGACCAGCCAGACTACAAAAAAGTCATTGATGAAATGCGCAGTGAACTGGCAAAGGTAAGTCATGAATAAGTTTGAAGATATTCGCGGCGTCGCTTTTGATCTCGACGGTACGCTGGTGGACAGTGCTCCAGGTCTTGCTGCTGCGGTAGATATGGCGCTGTATGCGCTGGAGTTGCCCGTTGCAGGCGAAGAACGCGTTATTACCTGGATTGGCAACGGCGCAGATGTCTTGATGGAGCGGGCATTGGCCTGGGCGCGTCAGGAACGTGCGACCCTGCGTAAAACAATGGGTAAACCGCCCGTTGATGACGACATTCCGGCAGAAGAACAGGTACGTATTCTGCGTAAACTGTTCGATCGCTACTATGGCGAGGTTGCCGAAGAGGGGACGTTTTTGTTCCCGCACGTTGCCGATACTCTGGGCGCGTTGCAGGCTAAAGGCCTGCCGCTAGGCCTGGTTACCAACAAACCGACGCCGTTCGTCGCGCCGCTGCTCGAAGCCTTAGATATCGCCAAATACTTCAGCGTGGTGATTGGTGGTGATGACGTGCAAAACAAAAAACCGCATCCGGACCCGCTGTTACTGGTGGCTGCGCGGATGGGAATTGCCCCACAACAGATGCTGTTTGTTGGCGACTCACGCAATGATATTCAGGCGGCAAAAGCGGCAGGTTGCCCATCAGTTGGCTTAACCTACGGATATAACTACGGCGAGGCTATCGATCTCAGCCAGCCTGATGTAATTTATCACTCTATAAATGACCTTCTGCCCGCATTAGGGCTTCCGCATAGCGAAAATCAGGAATCGAAAAATGACTAAGCCCATCGTTTTTAGTGGCGCACAGCCCTCAGGTGAATTGACCATTGGTAACTACATGGGTGCGCTGCGTCAGTGGGTAAACATGCAGGATGACTACCATTGCATTTACTGCATCGTTGACCAACATGCCATCACCGTGCGCCAGGATGCGCAAAAGCTGCGTAAAGCGACGCTGGATACGCTGGCCCTGTACCTGGCATGTGGCATCGATCCTGAGAAAAGCACCATTTTTGTTCAGTCCCATGTACCAGAACATGCGCAGCTAGGCTGGGCGTTGAACTGCTATACCTACTTCGGCGAACTGAGCCGCATGACCCAATTCAAAGATAAATCTGCGCGTTATGCCGAGAACATCAACGCTGGTCTGTTTGACTATCCGGTGCTGATGGCGGCGGACATCCTGCTGTATCAAACCAATCTGGTGCCGGTCGGTGAAGATCAGAAACAGCATCTGGAACTGAGCCGCGATATCGCCCAGCGTTTCAACGCGCTGTATGGCGATATTTTTAAAGTACCGGAGCCGTTTATTCCGAAATCTGGCGCGCGCGTAATGTCGCTGCTGGAGCCGACCAAGAAGATGTCCAAGTCTGACGATAACCGCAATAACGTTATTGGCCTGCTGGAAGATCCGAAATCGGTAGTGAAGAAAATCAAACGTGCGGTCACTGACTCCGACGAGCCACCGGTAGTTCGCTACGATGTGCAGAACAAAGCGGGCGTTTCCAACCTGCTGGATATCCTTTCTGCAGTTACTGGCAAGAGCATCCCGGAACTGGAAAAACAGTTCGAAGGCAAGATGTATGGTCATCTGAAAGGCGAAGTGGCTGATGCCGTTTCCGGTATGCTGACTGAATTGCAGGAACGCTATCACCGTTTCCGCAATGACGAAGCCTTCCTGCAACAGGTGATGAAAGACGGCGCAGAAAAAGCCAGCGCGCACGCTTCCCGTACGCTGAAAGCGGTGTATGAAGCGATTGGTTTTGTGGCGAAGCCGTAATTCACTATTGCTGGCAAATTGCGCTTTGTTCATGCCGGATGCGGCGTGAACGCCTTATCCGGCCTACAAAGTAATGCACATATTGCAAGGAAATGTAGGCCTGATAAGCGTAGCGCCATCAGGCAATTTTGCTTTTATCATCACTCTGAAACTGGGGAAACCCGGTTTTTTTATCCTCTTTTCGCAACAACCCGAAAAAATGTGAAGTGCCTCGCCGTTTCCACATCTCTTAGTTGCCACTTATCTTCATTTTAATGAAGATATAAATATTCACTTTATTGAAAATATATTATGCGTCGAACGTTTATCAAAAAAGAAGGCGTCGTCATCACGACTCTGGCTCGTTATTTGTTAGGTGAAAAGTGCGGTAATCGATTGAAAACCATAGATGAACTGGCAACTGAATGCCATTCATCGGTTGGTCTGACACAGGCCGCGCTGAAAACGCTGGAATCAAGCGGCGCGATTAGAATTGAACGCCGTGGGCGCAATGGCAGTTATCTGGTCGAGATGAATAACAAAGCATTGCTGACTCATGTGGATATCAACAACGTGGTATGTGCGATGCCCTTGCCCTATACCCGTTTGTACGAAGGACTGGCAAGCGGGCTGAAAGCTCAGTTTGATAGCATTCCTTTTTATTATGCGCATATGCGCGGCGCGGATATTCGCGTGGAGTGTTTACTTAACGGCGTCTATGACATGGCGGTAGTGTCCCGCCTGGCGGCAGAAAGTTATCTCACGCAAAAAGGGTTATGCCTGGCGCTGGAACTTGGGCCGCATACCTATGTTGGCGAGCACCAGCTGATTTGCCGTAAAGGGGCGTCCGGCAACGTGAAACGCGTGGGGCTGGATAACCGCTCGGCGGATCAGAAAATCATGACCGATGTCTTTTTTGGCAATAGCGATGTGGAGCGCGTCGACCTCTCATATCACGAGAGTTTACAACGCATTGTAAAAGGCGATGTCGATGCGGTTATCTGGAACGTGGTGGCGGAAAGCGAACTGGCCATGCTGGGATTAGAAGCGACGCCGCTGACGAACGATCCACGATTTTTACAGGCCACTGAAGCCGTGGTGCTAACGCGAGCCGATGATTACCCGATGCAACAATTGCTACGTGCGGTTGTTGATAAACATGCCCTGCTTGCTCATCAACAGCGAGTCGTCAGTGGGGAACTTGAACCCAGTTATTAAGCGAAAGGCGTCTTAAATGGAAAACAGACTCAACCTGCTTTGCGAGGCAGGCGTCATTGATAAGGACATCTGCAAAGGCATGATGCAGGTCGTCAAAGTACTGGAAACAGAATGCCATCTTCCCATACGCAGCGAGCAGGGAACGATGGCGATGACGCATATGGCGAGTGCGCTGATGCGCAGTCGTCGGGGCGAACACATACTGCCGCTGGATGACGAATTACTGGCGGAACTGGCGCAATCCACATACTGGCCAGCGATTGTGCAATTGCATCAGGTGCTATTGAAGGAATTCGCGCTGGAAATTAACCCGTGTGAAGAAGGGTATTTGCTGGCCAATCTCTATGGATTATGGATGGCCGCCAACGAAGGTGTCTGAGTTATACGGCAAATCCGCGTCACATAACTTAAATATTCAAAAAAATGAATGTTTAATTCAAGGAATAGAAACGAGGCAACAAGATGTTTGTAGAAGCATTGAAACGCCAGAACCCAGCGCTGATTTCCGCCGCACTAAGCTTGTGGCAACAGGGCAAGATCGCCCCGGACAGTTGGGTTGTCGACGTGGATCAGTTACTGGAAAACGGTAAGAGGCTGATTGAGACGGCGCGGCTTTACGGCATTGAGCTGTATCTGATGACCAAGCAGTTTGGCCGTAATCCATGGCTGGCGGAAAAACTTCTGGCACTGGGCTACAGCGGCATTGTGGCGGTGGATTACAAAGAGGCGCGGGTCATGCGCCGCGCCGATCTGCCGGTGGCGCATCAGGGACATCTGGTGCAAATCCCTTGTCACCAGGTTTCTGACGCCGTTGCACAGGGAACTGACGTCATCACCGTGTTTACTCTCGATAAAGCGCGGGAAGTCTCTGCGGCAGCGGTGAATGCTGGACGTGTGCAGTCTGTGCTGCTCAAAGTTTATAGCGATGATGATTTTCTTTATCCGGGCCAGGAGAGCGGTTTTCCCCAAAACACGCTGCATGACATTGTCGCTGAAATCCAGAAACTGCCGGGACTACATTTAGCGGGACTTACCCATTTCCCTTGCCTGCTTTGGGATGAAACAAGCGGGAAAGTTTTGCCGACACCGAATCTTCACACGCTGGTACAAGCACGGGATCAACTGGCGAAATCTGGTATTGCGATTGAGCAACTGAACGCGCCTTCAGCGACCAGCTGCACTTCGCTGCCATTATTGGCGGAATACGGTGTGACTCATGCCGAACCCGGTCATGCACTGACGGGCACTATTCCGGCAAACCAGCAGGGCGATCAGCCTGAACGTATCGCCATGCTCTGGTTAAGTGAAATCTCCCATCATTTCCGTGGCGACAGCTACTGCTACGGCGGCGGTTACTACCGTCGTGGTCATGCTCACCGCGCTCTGGTTTTTACTAAAGAAAATCAAAAGATTACTGAAACCAATCTCAAAACTGTAGATGACAGCAGTATCGACTACACCCTGCCGTTAGCAGGTGAGTTTCCGGTGAGCAGCGCGGTGGTGCTCTGTTTTCGTACGCAGATTTTTGTTACCCGCAGCGATGTCGTGCTGGTATCGGGTATTCAGCGTGGCGAACCGGAAATCGTCGGTCGTTATGACAGTCTTGGAAACTCTCTGGGGGCGTAATGGCGCGATTCGTGGTGTTAGTGATTGATAGCTTTGGCGTAGGCGCAATGAAAGATGTCACGCTGGTGCGTCCGCAGGATGCGGGAGCGAATACCTGTGGTCACATTCTGAGCCAGCTGCCGCATTTGCAGCTGCCAACGCTGGAGAAAATGGGGCTAATCAACGCTTTAGGTTATGCGCCTGGAGATATGCAGCCGTCAGACTCCTCAACCTGGGGCGTGGCAGAGCTGCAACATGAAGGTGGCGATACCTTTATGGGGCATCAGGAAATTTTAGGCACGCGCCCGTTACCGCCGCTACGGATGCCCTTTCGCGATGTGCTTGACCGTGTTGAGCAAGCATTACTTAACGCTGGCTGGCAGGTGGAGCGCCGTGGCGATGATCTGCAATTTCTGTGGGTCAATCAGGCGGTTGCGATTGGCGATAATCTCGAGGCGGATTTAGGCCAGGTCTATAACATCACAGCCAATCTCTCTGTGATCTCTTTTGACGACGCAATCAAAATTGGTCGTATCGTGCGTGACCAAGTACAGGTCGGTCGGGTCATTACATTTGGCGGCTTGTTAACCGACAGTCAACGCATTCTCGATGCCGCAGAAAGCAAAGAAGGGCGCTTTATTGGCATCAATGCGCCGCGTTCAGGCGCTTATGACAATGGCTTCCAGGTCGTGCATATGGGCTACGGTGTTGATGAAAAAGTGCAGGTGCCGCAAAAACTGTATGAAGCGGGCGTGCCAACCGTGCTGGTGGGTAAGGTGGCAGATATCGTCAGCAATCCTTATGGCGTGAGCTGGCAAAACCTGGTGGATAGCCAGCGGATTATGGATATCACCCTCGACGAATTTAACACGCATCCGACGGCGTTTATTTGTACCAATATCCAGGAAACCGACCTCGCTGGTCATGCAGAAGACGTCGCACGTTATGCCGAACGTTTGCAGGTCGTTGACCGTAACCTTGCCCGGCTTGTTGAGGCGATGCAGCCAGATGATTGCCTGGTCGTGATGGCGGATCACGGTAACGATCCGACCATTGGTCACAGCCACCATACCCGCGAAGTGGTGCCAGTGCTGGTTTATCAGCAAGGGCTGGTCGCTACGCAACTCGGTGTGCGCACCACGCTTTCTGATGTGGGGGCTACCGTGTGTGAATTTTTCCGTGCGCCACCGCCACAAAATGGTCGCTCTTTTCTTTCCTCCCTCCGGTTTGCAGGAGACACCCTATGAGTTTTGATCCGACGGGCTACACCTTCGCCCATGAACATCTGCATATTGATCTTTCCGGCTTTAAAAACAACGTGGACTGCCGCCTTGATCAGTATGCGTTCATTTGCCAGGAGATGAACGACCTGATGACCAGGGGCGTGCGTAATGTGATTGAGATGACCAACCGTTACATGGGGCGCAATGCGCAATTTATGCTCGATGTAATGCGCGAGACGGGGATCAACGTGGTGGCCTGTACCGGTTATTACCAGGATGCGTTTTTCCCGGAACATGTGGCGATCCGCAGCGTGCAGGAACTGGCGCAGGAGATGGTCGATGAAATTGAACAGGGTATCGATGGCACTGACCTGAAAGCCGGGATTATCGCGGAGATTGGCTCCAGCGAAGGAAAGATTACGCCGCTGGAAGAGAAGGTATTTATTGCCGCCGCGCTGGCACATAACCAGACCGGACGCCCGATCTCCACACATACCTCTTTTAGCACCATGGGGCTGGAACAACTGGCGCTACTGCACGCCCACGGAGTTGATCTTTCGCGTGTCACCGTTGGTCACTGCGATCTGAAAGACAACCTCGACAACATTTTGAAGATGATCGATCTCGGCGCGTACGTGCAGTTCGACACCATTGGTAAGAACAGTTACTACCCGGACGAAAAGCGTATTGCGATGCTTCATGCGCTACGCGACCGTGGGTTGCTGAACCGCGTCATGCTGTCGATGGATATTACGCGCCGCTCTCATTTAAAAGCCAACGGTGGTTATGGCTGTGACTATTTATTGACCACCTTTATTCCGCAATTGCGCCAGTCAGGATTCAGTCAGGCCGATGTGGATGTGATGTTACGTGAAAATCCCTCTCAATTTTTCCAATAAGGACAGACTAATGAAAAAGATTGGCGTTGCAGGCTTACAGCGTGAGCAGATTAAAAAAACCATTGAAGCGACGGCTCCAGGCTGTTTTGAAGTTTTCATTTATAACGACATGGAAGCAGCGATGAAGGTGAAATCCGGGCAACTGGATTACTACATCGGCGCGTGTAATACCGGTGCGGGCGCGGCATTGTCGATTGCCATCGCGGTGATTGGCTATAACAAAAGTTGCACCATTGCCAAACCAGGCATTAAAGCGAAAGACGAGCATATCGCCAAAATGATCGCCGAAGGAAAAGTGGCGTTTGGGCTTTCCGTTGAGCACGTCGAACACGCGATTCCGATGTTGATTAACCATCTGAAATAAAAGGCACGACTATGGATCTGTATATTCAGATTATCGTGGTGGCGTGCCTGACGGGTATGACATCGCTTCTGGCGCATCGCTCGGCGGCTGTTTTTCATGACGGTATCCGCCCGATCCTGCCGCAACTGATTGAAGGCTATATGAACCGTCGCGAGGCGGGGAGTATCGCTTTTGGTCTGAGCATTGGTTTTGTGGCCTCGGTGGGGATCTCTTTTACCCTGAAAACCGGGCTACTCAACGCATGGTTACTCTTTCTTCCTACCGATATCCTCGGCGTACTGGCGATAAACAGCCTGATGGCGTTTGGTCTTGGCGCTATCTGGGGGATATTGATCCTCACATGCCTGTTGCCGGTAAACCAGCTGCTGACCGCGCTACCAGTGGATGTATTAGGTAGCCTGGGGGAATTAAGCTCACCGGTGGTTTCAGCGTTTGCACTGTTCCCGCTGGTAGCGATTTTCTACCAGTTTGGCTGGAAGCAAAGTCTGATCGCTGCCGTGGTTGTGCTGATGACCCGTGTGGTGGTAGTGCGCTATTTCCCGCATCTCAATCCGGAATCCATCGAAATCTTTATTGGCATGGTGATGCTGCTGGGGATCGCGATAACTCACGACCTGCGTCATCGTGATGAAAATGATCTTGATACAAGCGGACTTTCCGTCTTTGAAGAGCGTACGTCGCGGATTATCAAAAATTTACCCTATATCGCCATCGTGGGGGCATTGATTGCCGCCGTTGCCAGCATGAAGATTTTTGCTGGTAGCGAAGTGTCGATCTTCACACTGGAGAAAGCATATTCCGCAGGCGTAACGCCGGAACAATCGCAAACGCTGATCAATCAGGCGGCACTGGCGGAATTTATGCGTGGGCTGGGGTTTGTGCCGTTGATTGCCACCACCGCGTTAGCCACCGGCGTATATGCAGTTGCGGGCTTTACCTTTGTTTATGCGGTGGGCTATCTCTCGCCGAATCCGATGGTTGCAGCGGTATTAGGCGCAGTGGTTATTTCGGCAGAAGTCTTGCTGCTTCGTTCGATCGGCAAATGGCTGGGGCGCTACCCGTCGGTGCGTAATGCGTCGGATAACATCCGTAACGCCATGAATATGCTGATGGAAGTGGCTCTGCTGGTCGGTTCGATTTTCGCAGCAATTAAGATGGCGGGTTATACCGGATTCTCTATCGCGGTTGCCATTTACTTCCTCAACGAATCCCTGGGCCGTCCGGTACAGAAAATGGCGGCACCGGTCGTGGCAGTAATGATCACCGGCATCCTGCTGAATGTTCTTTACTGGCTTGGCCTGTTCGTTCCGGCTTAAGGAAGGCATTGATGAAGACGTTTCCTCTGCAAAGCCTGACGCTTATTGAGGCGCAGAAAAAGCAGTTTGCGCTGGTGGATAGCATTTGCCGCCATTTCCCCGGCAGCGAGTTTCTTACTGGCGGTGATTTAGGGTTAACTCCAGGTCTGAATCAACCGCGTATTACCCAACGGGTGGAGCAGGTGCTGGCTGATGCATTTCACGCACAGGCCGCAGCGCTGGTGCAGGGCGCGGGGACTGGAGCAATTCGCGCCGGGCTGGCGGCTTTGCTCAAACCGGGGCAGCGTCTTCTGGTGCATGACGCGCCTGTTTATCCGACGACGCAGGTCATTGTTGAGCAGATGGGGCTGACGCTTATCACTGCTGATTTCAATGACCTGGCGGCACTTAAGCAGGTCGTCGAAGAGCAACAACCGGATGCGGCGCTAGTACAGCATACGCGCCAGCAGCCACAGGACAGCTACATGCTGGCAGATGTGCTGGCAACGTTGCGCTCGTCTGGCGTTCCAGCGTTAACCGATGACAACTATGCGGTGATGAAGGTAGCGCGAATCGGCTGCGAATGCGGGGCGAATGTTTCGACATTCTCCTGCTTCAAGCTGTTTGGGCCAGAGGGTGTTGGCGCGGTGGTAGGTGATGCCGATGTTATTAGTCGGATTCGCGCCACGCTTTACTCCGGCGGCAGCCAGATTCAGGGTGCTCAGGCGCTGGAAGTGTTGCGTGGGCTGGTGTTCGCGCCTGTAATGCATGCGGTGCAGGCGGGCGTTTCTGAACGGTTGCTGGCTTTACTTAACGGTGGTGCGGTGCCGGAAGTTAAAAACGCCGTCATTGCTAATGCGCAGTCGAAAGTATTAATTGTGGAGTTTCATCAGCCGATTGCCGCCAGGGTGCTGGAAGAGGCGCAAAAGCGCGGCGCGTTGCCTTACCCGGTGGGTGCGGAGTCGAAATATGAAATCCCACCGCTCTTTTACCGCCTTTCCGGAACGTTTCGCCAGGCGAATCCACAATTAGAACATTGTGCGATTCGCATTAATCCGAATCGTAGTGGTGAAGAGACGGTGCTGCGGATTTTGCGTGAGAGTATTGCCAGCGTTTAATCGTTGTGAATGACGTTTTCGGAGTTAATACAAAAACAAATACGCCCTCAGGTAATCCCGAGGGCGTCAGGTAATTAAATCAGCGTTAGCTAATTTCAGTCAGAGACTTACTGTGCAGTAGGACCGCAGCCGCCAATGATTTTAGAAATAGAAATTGCCGGGTGCAGCAGGTAGTCGTAAGAG
The DNA here is from genome assembly GCF_004211995.1 of Escherichia sp. E14S1. Lineage (NCBI taxonomy): Bacteria > Pseudomonadati > Pseudomonadota > Gammaproteobacteria > Enterobacterales > Enterobacteriaceae > Escherichia > Escherichia sp. E14S1. The sequence continues at coordinate 28,785 of NZ_RHJQ01000014.1, read as the reverse complement.
CAGTTCTTTTCACGGTTTTCAATATGACCAGTACATGCAGTTAATGTTGCCAGGACTGCACCAACCAGTGCCACTTTAATAAACTTGTTCATTTTCATTCCCTATGTAAAATATATCGAGTAATATTCATTGATTATGTGAATATAAGCAAGCAGCTCGCTAAAGACGATACAGGAATATCTATTGTGCGTCAGTGAACGGACTATGAATATTATGCTTATATTTGTAAGCCGCTGTAACTGCAGGGCGTTATTAAAATAAATTATACTCGTCATACTTCAAGTTGCATGTGCTGCGTCTGCGTTCGCTCACCCCAGTCACTTACTCATGTAAGCTCCTGGGGATTCACTCGCTTGTCGCCTTCCTGCAACTCGAATTATTTAGAGTATAGTTAAAAGTTTGTTTTATGTATGCTGAAAATAAACATTAATATAAGTATGTTTGTAAATAAAAAAAGGCCAGAAATATCCGGCCTTAGTTAATTTTTTTTAAATTAATGGTTAGAGAACCAATTTAATTTATTGCGCAGGCCAACGACCCGACCAATAATAATTAATGATGGGCTGTTCATTTGTTGAGCCAGTTCACCTAGCTGCGCGAGCGTACCGTCAATCACGCGCTGCGTGACTGCCGTGCCGTTTTCAACAATCGCCACTGGCATTTCACCAGGCATTCCGTGTTCAATCAGTTTTTGCTGAATGGTCGCGGCCTGATTCAGCCCCATATAGAACACCAGCGTCTGTTTTTCTGCCGCCAGATTTTCCCAGTCCAGCTCGCCACCGGTTTTTAAGTGTCCGGTAATTAAGCGTACGCTCTGAGCATAATCGCGATGCGTAAGTGGAATACCCGAATAGGCAGAGCAACCAGAAGCTGCGGTAATACCCGGAACCACCGAGAACGGAATACCCGCGTTGCACAGTGTTTCCAGCTCTTCGCCACCACGGCCGAAAATAAACGGATCGCCGCCTTTCAGACGCACTACGCGTTTGCCTTTTTGCGCTTCCCGCAGCAGGATCTGGTTAATCTCTTCCTGCGGTACGCAGTGATATCCCGCGCGTTTACCGACGAAGACACGATCCGCATCTCGACGTACCAGATTCATAATATCGTCAGAAACCAGACGGTCGTAGACCACCACATCAGCCTGCTGAATTTGTTGCAGACCTTTCAGCGTCAGCAGCCCGGCATCGCCCGGACCTGCGCCAACCAGCACCACTTCACCACGATGATCGAGTGGTTCGTTGATTAACTGTTCGGTGGTTTCAGTAATGGCTTTCTGATCGTTGTTTGCCAGCGACTGCGCCAGGCGGTCGTTAACGAACAGTTTTTCCCAGAAGCGGCGACGTTCACCCATCGTGGCGAACTGTTGTTTTACCCGACCGCGTAATTGCCCGGCGTATTTCGCTACCTGGCCCAGATGCAACGGCAGCAGTGATTCAAGTTTTTCGCGCAACAGTCGCGCCAGAACCGGAGAAGTACCGCCAGAGGAAACCGCCACCATTAGCGGTGAGCGGTCAATAATCGACGGCATAATAAAGCTGGCGGCTTTCGGCGCATCGACCACGTTACAGAAGATACGACGAGATTCAGCGGCTTCGCTGACACGCTGGTTAAGCGCGTCATCATCCGTCGCTGCAATCGCCAGCCAGCAGGTGTCGAGAAGGCTTTCATCAAATGGCCCTTCGACGAGGGTTAACATGCCTGCATCTGCCCATGCGGTGAACTGTGGAATAAACGCTAATGCATTCACCGTTAAGCGAGCGCCTGCGTCTAACAGCAACCTTGCTTTGCGTTCCGCGACATCACCACCGCCGACAATCAGACAGTCGCGATCGCGTAATTGGCAAAATATAGGCAAATGATCCACGTAAAAACCCCTTAGTAATTAACCGGCAGCCGTTTCAGTTTGATTAAATTTGTCCGCAATCGGACGATTCGCTTTCGGCGTAGCATACCAATAACCCAATCCCATGAATACGGCGCCCGATAAAGTATTACCCAGCGTCACCCACAGCAGGTTATGACCGATACCCGCCAGCGTGTAGGCTTCGCTGTGGTTGCCGAACCAGGAGAGCGCGAACAGCGTCATGTTAGCGATGGAGTGCTCATAGCCGGACGCGATAAATGCCAGCAGACACCACCAGATAGCGATAAATTTCGCCGCCCCTTCAGTGCGCAGCGCCATCCAGATTGCCAGGCAAACCAGCCAGTTACACAATGCACCTTTGAAGAACAGTACCATTGCCGGTGCGGTGGTTTTAGCCAGCGCGACGGAGTGAACGATGCTGGTATCTACCGGCAGCAGGCTACCACCGCCCCAGCTATAGAGCATGGCAACGAAGACAGAACCGACCAGGTTACCCAGCCAGGTTTGCGGCAGGATTGCCCACATTTGCCCGTGGCTGATGGTGCCCGCTTTCACCCCAAAGGTGAGGAACATGGTGTGTCCGGTGAACAGTTCAGAACCGGCGATAATCACCAGCGTTAAGGCGATACCAAAAGTCGCGCCCATCACCAGAGGACGTATGGACGGATCGAGCAAATTACCGAGCGTGAAAATCAGGATGATCCCAAGACCCACATACGCGCCCGCCATGGCGGAGCTGACCCAAAAGCCGAGCGGGTTATTTGCCGACAGGCGAGCAATGCGCGCAGCATTAGCCGCACACTTATTAATAGTGTCTGTAAACATTTGATTATCCTTTAAAAAAATAAAAACAAAAAGTAAAACAAAAAGTTTAAAAAATGTCCTGCAATATACCGAAGGTCATTACAGGACAATGCAAAAAGGGGAGGCATTGCGCCTCCCGTTAAAACATTAACCGCGTAGCTGTACCACGCCGTCTTTCACTCGTGCTTCGTAATGCTTGACGGAAAACTGCTCGTCTTCCATGCACAAGCCGTCGCTTAAGCGAAAACGCTGTTTTTTCAGCGGGCTGGCGACCCACAGCTCGCCCTGGTGTTCCGCAATCAGCCCGCGTGACAGCACGCTGGATTCGAAGAACGGATCGATGTTGCTGATCGCAAACACCTGATCGCTGTGATACGGGCGGAAAATCGCGACCTGCTCGTCACCTAACAGCGCGCAGACGCCGGTTTCAGGCAGGATGTCATCGATTTTGCAGATGTCTTTCCACTGGCTCATGCGTTGTCCTCCACCAGAGTTACCGGGATACGTTCATACGGCGTTGCCGGACGGTGCTGTTCGCGCTCTGGCACCATCTGCACGTTCGGGTCACGCTTGTCGCTGTTGATGAAGTGTTTGAAGCGAGTCTGCGCAGACGGCGTGTTGACCGTTTCAGTCCACTCACACACTACCGCTTCACGCAGGCGCGCCATCTCTTCTTCCAGATGTGCGTTCAGCCCCAGTTTGTCGTCAATGATCACCGCTTTCAGGTAATCAATGCCGCCTTCGAGGTTTTCTAACCACGGTGCGGTACGCGTCAGTTTGTCGGCGGTACGGATGTAGAACATCATGAAGCGGTCGAGGTATTTGATCAGCGTTTCGCGATCGATATCCGCCGCCAGCAGATCCGCATGACGCGGTTTCATGCCGCCGTTACCGCAAACGTATAGGTTCCAGCCTTTTTCAGTGGCGATAATACCCACGTCTTTACCCTGAGCTTCTGAACATTCACGGGTACAGCCGGAGACACCGAACTTCATTTTGTGCGGAGTACGGATGCCTTTGTAGCGGTTTTCCAGTTCCACGCCGAGGCCGACGCTGTCGCCAACGCCGTAGCGGCACCAGGTGCTACCCACGCAGGTTTTCGCCATACGCAGTGCTTTCGCATAGGCATGGCCGGTTTCGAAGCCTGCTTCAATCAGCTGACGCCAGATCTCCGGCAGATCGTCTTTTTGTGCGCCAAACATCGCCAGGCGCTGGGAGCCGGTGATTTTGGTGTAGAGATTAAATTCACGCGCGATACGACCCACTGCCATCAGCCCTTCCGGGGTGATTTCACCGCCCGGAGAACGCGGGATCACCGAGTAGGTGCCGTCTTTCTGGATGTTAGCGAGGAAGTTGTCGTTAGAATCCTGCAGCGGAGTATGTTCCGGTTTCAGAATGTATTCGTTCCAGCAGGAGGCCAGCAGCGAACCGACGGTCGGTTTACAAACTTCACAACCGTAGCCTTTGCCGTGTTTCGCCAGCAGTTCTTCGAAGGTTTTAATGCCTTCAACGCGGATCAAATGGAACAGTTCCTGACGCGAATAAGCAAAGTGTTCGCACAGGTTGTTGTTAACTTCGATGCCCTGTTTCGCCAGTTCTGCGTTCAGTACCTGAGTGACCAGCGGGATACAGCCACCGCAGCCAGTGCCTGCTTTGGTTTCGGCTTTCAGCGCCGCAACGGTGTGGCAGCCTTTGTTGATGGCAGCAATCAGATCACCTTTGGTGACGTCGAAGCAGGAGCAGATTTGCGCGCTGTCCGGCAGTTTATCAACACCGATAGACGGCTTACCGCTACCAGAGTGCGCTGGCAGGATCAGGGAATCCGGGTTTTCCGGCAGTTCGATAGCGTTCAGCACCAGTTGCAGCAGGTTACCGTAGTCGCTGGTATCGCCCACCAGTACCGCGCCGAGCAGGGTTTTGTTGTCTTCGCTGACAATCAGGCGTTTGTAGATTTCTTTGCTTTCGTCGAGGTAAACGTAGCTACGTGCGCCAGGCGTGCGACCGTGTGCATCACCAATACCGCCTACGTCTACGCCCAGCAGTTTCAGCTTGGCGCTAAGGTCAGCACCTTCAAAGGCGTTTTCGCTGCCAAGAATGTGGTCAACGGCGACCTGCGCCATTTTGTAGCCAGGTGCTACCAGACCAAATACACGGTTGTTCCAGCTTGCGCATTCACCGATGGCGTAGATATCCGGATCGGAAGTCTGGCAGGAATCATTAATGACAATACCCCCACGCGGAGCTACGTCCAGACCACACTGGGTTGCCAGTTTATCGCGCGGACGGATACCGGTAGAGAAGACGATAAAGTCGACTTCCAGCTCGCTGCCGTCGGCAAAACGCATGGTTTTACGCGCTTCAACCCCTTCCTGCACAATCTCAAGGGTGTTTTTGCTGGTGTGAACGCGCACGCCCATGCTTTCGATTTTGCGACGCAGCTGTTCGCCGCCCATCTGATCAAGCTGTTCTGCCATCAGCATAGGGGCAAATTCAATAACGTGGGTTTCAATACCTAAGTTTTTCAGCGCGCCAGCGGCTTCCAGACCTAACAGGCCGCCACCAACAACGGCACCGCGTTTGCTGCGACGGGCGCAGGATTCAATGGCGTTGAGGTCTTCAATGGTGCGATAGACAAAGCAGTCCTGGGTATCAGAACCTTTGATTGGCGGGATCCACGGATAGGAACCGGTCGCCATGATCAGCTTGTCATAAAAAACGGTACGCCCGGCGCTGGAGTGGATCACCTTCTCCTGACGGTTGATGGTGATAGCGCGTTCGCCGACCAGAACTTTGATGCCGTGTTTCTCGTAGAAGCCTTCGCGCACCAGCGACAGCTCTTCGGCGGTGTGGTGAGAGAAGTAAGACGAGAGGTGTACGCGGTCATAAGCGATGCGCGGTTCTTCACAGAAAACGGTAATATCAAAGTTGGCCGCATCAGATTTATCAAGAAGATCTTCGATAAAGCGATGGCCGACCATACCGTTACCGATAATTGCGAGTCTGACTTTGCTCATTTTTGCCTCGATTTCTTTTTTATTACCGCCTACCTTAACGATTCAGCAACCCCGCTTATTGATGTAAATCAAATTCACCTTTATATACTCCTTAAGTGGTATATTGCTGATTTGTATAAATTTTCTTAAGTCACGGAATTGTCTGATATTTCATGTTTGTGTAAAAAACACACAAAATGAAAGGTTTTATAGAGATGAAGGCACGTTGCGGGGGAAGAGAAGAAAAGGCCGGACGACGATAGCGCCGCCCGGCATGAGCAATTAATGAGAGGTCAGGGTGTTGTGCTGACGGTGACGGCTGACGAAACCTAACAGGAAGCACATCACAAAGACGACAGCGTACAGACCGTTTGCAGTGAGCAGTGCTGCCTGTGGACCGCTATGTTCAACAATCGGTCCGGTAACCACAAAGGTCAACATGGTGCCGATGGTCCCGCAGGTCAGGACAAAGTTAACCAGTTTTGGCGATGGTACTTTGGTCTGCTGTGAACCCAGGGTGATGATGGTGGTATAGATCGCGCTGGAGAAGAAGCCCAGGGCGAGAATTGACCACGCCATGTGTGCCGGTGTTCCGGTGTTAAAGACATACATCAGAATCGCAGCCAGACCAGCCAGTACGGTCAGAATGCGTTGCAGATCAAAGAAGCGAAGAATAAAGCTGAATGCCCACATGCCAACCATGTACGACATCCAGAAGTTGCTTACCAGCGTACCTGCATCGTTCAGGCTCATGCCCAGACCTTTGGCATACTCCGGCACCCAGGAGATAAAACCTAACTGGCCGAGGATGTAGCACAGTGCCGCAATGGAGAGAAACAGCACGCCGATCCCCCATTTTTCTTTCGCTACCGGAGCGTCAGTTTTTGGCGCATGTTTACCCAGTGCCGGGAACTCACAGCCGAAGGTCAGAATAAAGATAGCGACGTACACCAGCCCGATGCAGGCATAAACCCAGTACCACTCAATGCTGCGTGCCAGCAGATACGCGGCAATCATCGGGAAAATCATCCCGGCCATGCTGAAGAAGGAGTCGGTAAATAACAGGCGGGAACCGCGCTGACGCCCTTCATACATTTGCGTTATCAGGAACGTACCAATCGACATGGTGATGCCGCTAACCACCCCGAGAATGAACATCGCCGCCGAGAACAGCGCCAGGCTGTGGCTGAACATCAAACCGGCAACCGCCAGCACCATCAGGAGAAAGCCAAAACGTAACTGCGTTTTCAACGGGACGATTTCCATCAGCCAGGCGTTGAGGAAGATAGAGATTAAAATGCCGGCATTGAGGAAGGTGAAGGTATTACTCATACTGGAAACAGGCAGATTGAAATAATCGGCGATGTTTCCCATCACCATCCCGGTGACAATAACCAACGCACCGGTCAGTGCGTAGGAGAGAAAGCTAATCCATGTGAGCTTGATGCGATTGCTGTTAGTCATGATTGGCCTGCGTTAAAAGATAAAATGGCATAGTGGATATGCTGCGAGCGGGCGATTTTAGGTGATTTTGTGATCTGATTAAATATTTAATTGCAAACGGTTGCTAATTTGCAATATTTAAGGTGATTCTCATCACGAAATATACGTGATCATCAGGTTACATATATTTCAAGTGCGTAAAATTAGGTAAAGGAATGGCCTTGTCATTGAAGGCTATTTAGAATCTCTCCACTTGCTTTTTTTCTGCTCTGTTAAGGAAATCTCATGTTCAAATCGACCCTGGCAGCTGTTGTAGCTGTTTTCGCTCTTTCTGCTCTCTCACCTGAAGCAATGGCAGCGAAAGGGGATCCGCACGTATTGTTAACAACCTCTGCTGGTAATATCGAACTGGAGCTGGATAGCCAGAAAGCGCCAGTATCAGTGCAAAATTTCGTCGATTATGTGAACAGCGGCTTTTATAACAACACCACTTTTCACCGGGTGATCCCGGGCTTTATGATTCAGGGTGGTGGATTTACCGAGCAGATGCAGCAGAAAAAACCGAATCCGCCGATCAAAAATGAGGCTGATAACGGTCTGCGTAACACCCGTGGCACCATCGCGATGGCGCGTACCGCCGACAAAGACAGCGCCACCAGCCAGTTCTTTATCAACGTTGCCGATAACGCCTTCCTCGACCACGGTCAACGTGATTTCGGTTACGCGGTATTTGGCAAAGTGGTGAAAGGCATGGATGTTGCTGACAAGATTTCCCAGGTCCCAACCCATGATGTTGGCCCGTACCAGAATGTGCCGTCAAAACCGGTAGTTATCCTTTCCGCTAAAGTCCTGCCGTAAGGATTTCTCGCGCGGGTAATCTTGCCCGCGCCTCTGCTCTCCCGGCGTAACCTGGATTTGCCGCTTATACTTGTGGCAAACGGACACGTTCAGGGAGGCATCAAGTGAAGAAACTCACCGATAAGCAAAAGTCCCGTCTCTGGGAGCTTCAGCGTAATCGTAATTTCCAGGCCAGCCGCCGCCTTGAAGGCGTCGAGATGCCATTAGTCACTCTTACTGCCGCAGAGGCTTTAGCACGCCTTGAAGAGCTGAGGAGGCACTATGAGCGATAAATTCGGCGAAGGGCGCGATCCGTATCTTTATCCTGGCCTTGATATCATGCGTAATCGGTTGAATATCCGCCAGCAGCAGCGGCTGGAACAGGCTGCTTACGAAATGACGGCGCTGCGTGCTGCGGCCATTGAGCTTGGTCCGCTGGTGCGCGGTTTACCGCATTTGCGCGCTATTCATCGCCAGCTTTATCAGGATATTTTCGACTGGGCGGGGCAACTACGCGAAGTCGATATTTATCAGGGTGATACGCCGTTCTGCCACTTTGCCTATATCGAAAAAGAGGGCAATGCCCTGATGCAGGATCTGGAGGAAGAAGGTTATCTGGTTGGCCTGGAGAAAGCGAAGTTCGTCGAGCGGCTGGCGCACTACTATTGTGAAATCAACGTACTGCATCCCTTCCGGGTGGGAAGTGGTCTGGCACAGAGGATCTTCTTCGAGCAACTGGCGATTCATGCCGGCTATCAACTGAACTGGCAGGGTATTGAAGAAGAGGCCTGGAATCAGGCAAATCAGAGTGGGGCAATGGGTGATCTTACCGCGCTGCAGATGATATTTAGCAAAGTGGTAAGCGAAGCCGGGGAATCTGAGTAAAATAGCGCGGTTCTTTCGTACCGGAGCCGCCATGATCCTGCTTATTGATAACTACGATTCTTTTACCTGGAACCTCTACCAGTACTTTTGTGAACTGGGGGCCGATGTGCTGGTTAAGCGCAACGATGCGTTGACGTTGGCAGATATCGACGCCCTTAAACCACAAAAAATTGTCATATCACCCGGCCCCTGTACGCCAGATGAAGCCGGGATCTCCCTTGACGTTATTCGTCACTATGCCGGGCGCTTGCCGATCCTTGGCGTCTGCCTCGGTCATCAGGCGATGGCGCAGGCTTTTGGTGGCAAAGTTGTGCGTGCCGCAAAGGTCATGCACGGTAAAACCTCACCGATTACGCATAACGGGCAGGGCGTATTCCAGGGGCTGGCGAATCCACTCACCGTGACGCGCTACCATTCGCTGGTGGTGGAACCTGACTCATTGCCAGCGTGCTTTGACGTGACGGCCTGGAGCGAAACCAGTGAGATTATGGGGATTCGTCATCGCCAGTGGGATCTGGAAGGTGTGCAGTTCCATCCAGAAAGCATTCTTAGCGAACAAGGACATCAACTGCTGGCTAATTTCCTGCATCGCTGATTTCCGATTGCTATCAAGTGATTTTTTATGCATATTTTGTGATTATAATTTCACATTGATTTATGCGTAACAGGGTGATCATGAGATGGCAATTGAACAAACAGCAATTACACGCGCGACTTTCGATGAAGTGATTCTGCCGATTTATGCTCCGGCAGAGTTTATTCCGGTAAAAGGTCAGGGCAGCCGAGTCTGGGATCAGCAAGGCAAGGAGTATGTCGATTTCGCGGGTGGGATTGCGGTAACGGCGTTAGGCCATTGCCATCCGGCGCTGGTGGAAGCGTTAAAAACCCAGGGGGAAACCCTGTGGCATATCAGCAACGTTTTCACCAATGAACCGGCGCTGCGTCTTGGGCGTAAACTGATTGAGGCGACGTTTGCCGAACGCGTGGTGTTTATGAACTCCGGTACGGAAGCCAACGAAACCGCCTTTAAACTGGCGCGTCACTACGCCTGCGTACGTCATAGCCCGTTCAAAACCAAAATCATCGCCTTCCATAACGCCTTTCATGGTCGCTCGTTGTTTACCGTTTCTGTGGGCGGGCAGCCGAAATATTCCGACGGCTTTGGGCCAAAACCGGCAGATATTATCCACGTGCCTTTTAATGATCTTCACGCAGTGAAAGCGGTGATGGATGACCATACCTGCGCGGTGGTGGTTGAGCCGATTCAGGGCGAGGGCGGCGTGACGGCGGCGACGCCAGCGTTTTTGCAGGGCTTGCGTGAGTTGTGCGATCAGTATCAGGCATTGCTGGTGTTTGATGAAGTGCAGTGTGGAATGGGGCGGACTGGCGATTTGTTTGCCTATATGCACTACGGCGTGACGCCAGATATTTTGACCTCTGCGAAAGCCCTGGGCGGCGGCTTCCCGATTAGCGCCATGCTGACCACGGCGGAGATTGCTTCAGCGTTTCATCCTGGTTCTCACGGTTCCACCTACGGCGGTAATCCACTGGCCTGTGCAGTCGCGGGTGCGGCATTTGATATCATCAATACCCCTGAAGTGCTGGAAGGCATTCAGGCGAAACGCCAGCGTTTTGTTGACCATTTGCAGAAGATCGATCAGCAGTTTGATGTGTTTAGCGATATTCGCGGCATGGGGTTGTTGATTGGCGCGGAGCTGAAACCTCAGTACAAAGGTCAGGCGCGTGATTTTCTTTATGCGGGTGCCGAGGCTGGCGTAATGGTGCTGAACGCTGGGCCGGATGTGATGCGTTTTGCGCCATCGCTGGTGGTGGATGATGCGGATATCGATGAAGGGATGCAACGTTTCGCCCACGCGGTGGCGAAGGTGGTCGGGGCGTAAATAAGACGCGTCATCGTCGCATCAGGCAAAAGATGTCGCTTCTGGCAATGAATTGATTACGCCTTCGAATCCCGCAACTTGCGACTCAACCAAATCCCGTGATGCGGTCGCTGACGCCATGCCATCGACGATATGGTGTGCATGGTGTTCAGATGGCCAATAACCCGTTGTAAATGCTGTTCCAGGGTACCAGCCGCGCCTTCGTGCGGCAGCATCTCTGGCGCGTCTATGATATTGGCGTCACCAGACCCGCCCGGCTCGTCATATTCCAGCCGCTGTTGACAGCGTTGAATAGCGATTTCACAAGACTGCAAATACTCTTGCGCCAGCTCCTGTGGTAATGTCCGGTGTTCTCGTGCCAGCGTGGTCATGGCATTAATATGTTCAACAATAAACTGACTATGTGTTACCCACAGTTTCATGTCAGCCAGATAATGGCTGTTAAATGCGGGTTCCTGCATCGCCTGATTTAATGAGTTATACAGAGTGTTATGTGCCTGATTAACCCGCATTCGCTGCCAGGCCAGTGGTGTTGGTTGCGGATCTTTACTCAGGATCAGACGAATCGCTTCCTGGTAGGTTTCTAAAGCATCATGGGCGTTCTTACGCAATAACCCGCTCTGCCACTGCGGCCACAGCCATACCGTGCCACCGAAGGCAATCAAACAACCAATAATGGTATCGATAAGACGCGGAATGATGTATTGCTCGCCGTTCAGCCACAACAGTTGCAGGGTATACACCGCAGTAATGGTAAAGCCGACCGTTGCCCAGCCGTAGTTTTTGCGCAATATCAGGTAGCTGGCGAGGGTGGTAAACAGCATCAGCGTCAGGGTGTAACCTTCGGGAATTTTAAAGTGCAGCGCCACGCCCGCAATGATTAACCCGACCACGGTTCCCACGGAGCGATTCACAATCCTCAGACGGGTCGCGCCGTAACCATTTTGTGTCACCAGCAACACCGTCATCAGGATCCAGTACGACTTCGGCAGATGCAGCGCGGTACCCATCAAACTGGCGACGCTCAACATCACACTGAGTCGCCCGGCATTGCGCAGTGCCGGAGATTTCAATGAAAGATAACTTTTCAGCGCCGGAAGTAATGGCATCCGCCGCTGTTTATCCGCCAGCAGATCGCGGGCATAGAGCGGTTTCTGGGTACGCAGCACACGAGCGATGCGGCTGAAGTGCCAGTAGCAGAATTGCCCCACGGGGTTATCCGGGTGTTGGCGGGCGATTTTCTCCAGTGCGCCAATTTGCTTCTCCATCGTAAAACGCGTCGGCAGGCGATGGTAAAGAATGTCATCAGCCAGCACGCGCAGGCGAGCAGCGATGGTTTGCGCATTCCAGCGGATAACTTCCTCCGCATGGCTACGCTCGACCAGCTTTTGCACCTCTTCAGGTTGATGCAAACTGACCGAAATATGTTCCTGTAAATCCAGAGCTTCCTGGAAAATGCGCAACATCCGCTTGTAGTCAGTATTATTTTGCGCGGAAAGCATGTGCATTTGCTGATAGCACTGGGTAATTAAATCGACCGCTTTTTGCTGGCGTACCAGTAGTGGCGGGAGCGCTTTTTCGGGATCGGTATGCTGAGTGAGCAGACTGTATTTGATTTCACAGTAATCAGCCAGTTCACGGTAGAGCAGACTAAGTGATTCGCGTAGGGGTTGTTCGCGCCAGATCCAGAACCAAAACCAGTTAAACAGCCCGTACCAGAGTGTGCCTAACGCATAAATGAGCAATGGCTCCCATACCGGCATATATCCCGCCAGACTGAGGGTGAAAATGGCAGCCAGCAGCGATGCAGGAAGCAATTTTGCGTGTAATGGCCCAAGCTCGGCAGTGACGCCAAGTACCAGCGTTAACCCAGTCAGCAGAAAGGGTAGGGGGATATCTTTTTCCAACAGCAGCTGTGTCAGTAAGCTACAGGTAGCAAACAGCGACGCGCCAATAATCAAGCGTTTGAAAAAACGTTTATGGGGGGTATCAAGTCCCGCAATGTTGCAACAGGCAGGGACGAGTGAAAACAGCAGGCCGAGTCTTAATTCGCCAAACAACAGACCAACGGCCACGGGCAAACATAGCACCAGTGTTTGTCGTAGTGCATAGTTGATATCAGGATGATAAATCAGTCTGCGCCACATCGGTTTAAACAAAATGGCGCGCTACCAGGTAACGCGCCACTCCGATGGGGTTAACGGGTGCCGTAAACGACGATGGTTTTCCCGTGTGCGGAGATCAGGTTCTGATCTTCCAGCATCTTCAGAATGCGCCCCACGGTTTCACGAGAACAGCCGACAATCTGACCGATTTCCTGACGGGTAATTTTAATTTGCATACCGTCCGGGTGAGTCATGGCATCGGGTTGTTTCGCCAGATTCAGCAGCGTCTGCGCGATGCGACCTGTAACGTCGAGGAAAGCGAGGTTGCCTACTTTCTCTGAAGTGACTTGCAGACGACGCGCCATCTGCGCGGAGAGACGCATCAGAATATCCGGGTTAACCTGAATTAATTGACGAAATTTTTTGTAGGAAATTTCAGCTACTTCACAGGCGGTTTTTGCACGTACCCATGCGCTACGTTCCTGGCCTTCTTCAAACAGGCCCAATTCGCCAATAAAATCACCCTGATTCAGATAGGAGAGGATCATTTCTTTACCCTCCTCGTCTTTGATCAGCACTGCCACAGAGCCTTTAACGATGTAGTACAGCGTTTCCGCTTTTTCACCCTGGTGAATAAGCGTGCTCTTGGATGGATACTTATGAATGTGGCAATGAGACAAGAACCATTCGAGAGTCGGGTCTGTTTGCGGTTTGCCAAGCACCATGCGCGGTTATCCTCTGTTATAAGCTTTCTCCAGAGCCAGAAAACGCCGCTGTCTCTGGGTTGCCGAAATGTGCTTCCCGCTACCTGGGAAGGGGCTATCAACTGAACTGCACGGTAATGTGACGTCCTTTACATACATGCAGTACATCAATGTATTACTGTAGCATCCTGACTGTTTTAGCATAGCTTTCGCTCTGTGTCTCCTGGTGTCTCGCTTCAGCATGACCCAGGTCGCCTTCCGTTGCGCGATTTGGTCAGTACGCGTACTCTGTCAGGAAAATTGACGCAATGGAGTTCCGATTATGCAAGCGCGTGTGAAGTGGGTTGAAGGGTTAACTTTTTTGGGTGAATCCGCCTCTGGTCACCAGATTTTAATGGATGGCAACTCTGGCGATAAAGCGCCAAGTCCGATGGAAATGGTGCTGATGGCGGCGGGTGGCTGTAGCGCCATTGATGTGGTTTCTATCCTGCAAAAAGGGCGTCAGGATGTGGTTGATTGTGAAGTAAAACTAACCTCTGAACGCCGCGAAGAGGCCCCGCGCCTGTTTACCCATATCAATTTGCATTTTATCGTCACCGGTCGCGACCTGAAGGACGCAGCGGTTGCGCGTGCGGTGGATCTCTCTGCTGAGAAATATTGTTCAGTGGCGCTGATGCTGGAAAAAGCCGTGAATATTACCCACTCGTATGAAGTGGTTGCCGCGTGATTTAACTACCCCGTTGTGACGCCGGATAGTATTTTATCCGGCTTATTAGCGGCGCTACTCGATTTTCTTCCCTTCCATCAGTCGTTGCACCAGCGGCAGCATAATTAACTCCATTGCCAGACCCATTTTGCCACCCGGCACCACTAATGTATTGATGTGGGAAATGAATGAGCCTTGTAGCATCGCCAGCAGCCAGGGGAAATCGATTCCTTCCAGATTACGAAAATGGATCACCACAAAGCTTTCATCCAGCGATGGAATGCCTTTTGCCGCGAACGGGTTTGAAGTGTCGACGGTAGGAACGCGCTGGAAGTTAAGATGGGTGCGGGAAAACTGCGGCGTGATGTAGTTGATATAGTCTTCCATTGAACGCACTACAGAGTCCATCACTGCTTCTCGTGAGTGCCCGCGCTCGCTGGTGTCGCGGATGAGTTTTTGAATCCACTCCAGGTTAACGATAGGCACTACGCCAACCAGTAAATCCACATGCTGCGCGACGTTATGTTGTGGTGTGACCACGCCGCCGTGTAAACCTTCATAAAACAGTACATCGGTCGGTTCCGGTAAAGGTTGCCATGGGGTGAATGTGCCTGGCACCTGATTCCACGGTACGGCTTCGTCGTAGGTATGTAGATATTTGCGAGATTTCCCTTTGCCGCTCTGGCCGTATTCAATAAAGGTCTGTTCCAGCAGGCCGAAGTCGTTGGCTTCGGGACCGAAGTAGCTGATATGCCGCCCGGCGTCGCGCGCTTTGCGGATCGCCATGTCCATTTCCGGGCGGGTGTAGCGGTGAAAACTGTCGCCTTCCACCTCGGCGGCTTGCAGATTTAACTGGGCGAATATTTTACGAAACGCGAGGCTGGTGGTGGTAGTCCCCGCGCCGCTGGATCCTGTTACCGCAATGACCGGATGTTTGGCAGACATAGTAACTCCATGACTTGGCTATCATTATTATTTCGTCCGCCGACGGTTGCAGGTTATTCGCGAAACTGACTGCGCGGCATGATATTGACCGTCTCGTGCAGTTCCGACCAGACCAGTACCGCTTCTCCGCACTGTAGCTGGCGTTTGACGTCGGCGACTTTCTGTTCAAGCGTACGCTCTTGTTCACCATAATCGGTGCCTTCACGTAACACAAAGCTTTCAATTAAATTTTCCAGCGTTTCAGGGGAGATGTCTTGCCAGGGAATCAACATGATTTCGCCTCCAGATACGTTGTTAACCAGTCAGGAATGCGTGACTCCAGCCACATTTGCGGGTGAAGTAATGTACCGCCAATAAAACCAACATGACCCCCATGTTCGGTCAGTTGATACTCTACTTGCGGAGGAAGATTTTCCGGTTTCGGGATCACCTGGTGATCCATAAACGGATCGTCTTTGGCGTGAATAATCAGCGTCGGTTTGGCGATCCGGTTCAGCATCGGCATGGCGCTACACTGACGATAATAGTCGATAGCGTCGGCGTAGCCGTGAATTCTGGCGGTGATCAGATCGTCAAATTCACGGATGCGACGTACCGATTTTAACTGCGCGAGATTAATCGGTAGCGTACCGGGGTAGGCCGCCAGCTTGCGCGCCGCATTGGCTTTTAGCAGGTTCAGCAAATAACGCTGATAAACGCGGGAAAAGCCCTTTTCCATATGGTAACTACAGGCTTCCAGCACAAACGGCGCGGAGACAATCACTGCCGCATCAATCGGGAGATCATTGCCTTCTTTTGCCAGCAAACAGGCCAGCATATTACCGCCGAGCGAATAGCCGACGGCAGCCGTTGGCGAATGACCAAACTCACGTTGCAGCCAGCGTAAAAACCAACTGGCGTCTTCGGTTTCGCCCGAATGGTAAATGCGGTGCATGCGATTAGGTTCACCGCTGCATCCGCGAAAATGCATCACCACACCCAGCCAGCCGCGCTTTTTCGCCGCATCAACCAAGCCGTGGGCGTAAGGGCTATTGAGACTGCCTTCCAGACCATGAAACACCACCAGACGCGGTTTATGTTTCGCCTGTGCAGGGTCTTCACTCCACGCGAGATCGACAAAATCGCCGTCGGGCAACTCCAGCCGCTGCCAGTGCGGAGTGAATTTCACCTGACGACGAAACAGACGCGGCAGCATGGTTTGTAGATGGCAATTGCTGAAACCGCGCATAGGGATGAATTCAGCACTGCTGCTGAATTCATTGGCATCGGTCGTCGTTATCTGTGCCATCAGTTGCTTTGGCCTTCCTGCAGCATCTGCTCAAGCTGCTCCTGGGCCTCCAGCCATGCCATTTCGCACTCTTCCAGCCCGGATTTAGCGCTCGCTTGTTGTTGCAGGCAGGCGGTCAGTTCCGCTTTACGGCTCTGGTCGTACAGTTCGCTGTCGCCCAATTTTTCTTCCGCCTGCGCCAGTTGCGCGTTCAGCTTCTCCATCTCTTTTTCCAGACGGGCAATCTCTTTACGTAGCGGCTGGGTTTGCGCACGCAGCTCCGCTTCCCGACGCTTCTGATCTTTACGTGCCTGGGCGCTGTTCGCGTTCTCTTTTGGCGCGTCGTCGGTCTGGTTTTCCTGCTTTTGTACGTCGCTCAACCACTGTTGATAATCTTCCAGATCGCCGTCGAACGGTTCGACTTTACGATCGTGAACCAGATAGAGATCGTCAGTGGTGGAACGCAGCAAATGACGGTCGTGCGAGACGACAACCAGCGCACCTTCGAACTCGATTAATGCTTCGGTGAGTGCCTGACGCATGTCGAGATCAAGGTGGTTGGTCGGTTCGTCGAGCAGCAGCAGATTCGGGCGCTGCCAGACAATTAATGCCAGCACCAGGCGGGCTTTTTCACCACCGGAGAAACGGCGCGTCTCTTCAGTCACTTTATCGCCCTGGAAACCAAAACCGCCGAGATAGTCACGCAGTTTTTGCTCCAGCTCCTGCGGCGCTAAACGTGCCAGATGTTGAATAGGCGATTCGTCGGCGCGCAGGTATTCCAGTTGATGCTGGGCGAAGTAGCCGAGTTTGATCCCTTTCGCCAGACCAATTTCACCGCTGACTGGCGCAAGTTCTCCGGCTAACAGTTTGATTAATGTCGATTTACCCGCGCCATTGCGACCTAACAGACCAATGCGCGAACCGGGGACCAGATTCAGTTTAATCGAGTCGAGAATAATGCGATCGCCATAGCCTGCGCTGACTTTTTCCATCTTCAACAACGGATTTGGCAGGCTTTCCGGCGCGCGGAAGCTAAAGCGGAACGGGTTGTCGACGTGCGCGGGGGCAATCAGCTCCATGCGCTCGAGCATCTTAATGCGGCTTTGGGCCTGCTTCGCTTTGGTGGCTTTGGCACGGAAACGGTCGATATAACTTTGCAGATGCGCCACACGCTCTTGCTGGCTTTCGTACATCGCCTGTTGCTGCGCCAGGCGGGTGGCGCGCTGCACTTCAAATGAGCTGTAGTTGCCGGTGTACTCGAACATGCTTTGTTGTTCGATATGAATAATTTTATCAACGATCGGATCGAGGAAATCGCGGTCGTGAGAGATCAGGATCAGCGTACCCTGATAGCTCTTCAGCCATTTTTCCAGCCAGATAACGGCATCGAGATCGAGGTGGTTAGTCGGTTCGTCGAGCAGCAGCAAGTCTGAACGGCAAATCAACGCCTGGGCAAGGTTAAGACGCATACGCCAGCCACCGGAGAAATCACTCACCGGGCGCTCCAGTTGTTCATTGCTGAAACCGAGGCCGTGCAGCAGGCTGGCGGCGCGGGAGCGAATACTCCATGCGTCGATAGCATCCAGCTTGCCATGAATGGTCGCAATGGCGTGCCCATCGTTACGTTCATTGGCGTCGTGTAGCTGCGCTTCCAGTTGGCGATATTCACGGTCGCCATCAATGACATATTCCAGCGCCGCTTGCGGCAGTGCCGGCGTTTCCTGATTCACCCACGCCAGTTGCCAGCTTCCCGGAAAGGTGTAGCTGCCGCCGTCGGCGCTGATTTCATTTTTCAGCAATGCCAGCAGGGTAGATTTACCACAGCCGTTTTTACCCACCAGGCCGACTTTCTGCCCGGGGTTGATGGTGGCGGTGGCATTATCCAGCAGGACGCGCACGCCGCGACGAATTTGTAACGAGGAGAAAACAATCATAAGGCGCCGTATGTTCAGACTATGTTAACTTATCATTATGATAATGTAATGTATGGGCGAGCTGCCGCACCGGGCGCAATGGTAGCCCAAAACAGCGACTATACACAAAAACCATACCGGGAGGGGGATGATGTCTCAGCCAGCGAAAGTTTTGCTGCTGTATGCCCATCCGGAATCTCAGGACTCGGTGGCAAACCGGGTCCTGCTTAAACCGGCCACGCAGCTCAGCAATGTTACCGTGCACGACCTTTACGCGCACTATCCCGATTTTTTTATTGATATCCCCCGTGAGCAGGCATTACTGCGCGAGCACGAGGTGATTGTCTTTCAGCATCCTCTTTATACCTATAGCTGCCCGGCGCTACTGAAAGAGTGGCTGGACCGGGTATTAAGTCGTGGTTTTGCCAGCGGGCCGGGGGGAAACCAACTGGCGGGAAAGTACTGGCGTAGCGTGATTACCACCGGCGAGCCGGAAAGTGCTTACCGTTATGACGCATTGAATCGCTACCCGATGAGCGATGTTCTGCGCCCCTTTGAACTGGCGGCGGGCATGTGCCGGATGCATTGGTTAAGCCCCATCATTATTTACTGGGCGAGACGGCAAAGCGCACAGGAGCTGGCGAGCCACGCCAGAGCCTACGGTGACTGGCTGGCAAATCCACTGTCTCCAGGAGGCCGCTGATGGAAGGTTCCGATTTTTTACTCGCAGGAGTGCTGTTTCTCTTCGCGGCGGTGGCTGCGGTGCCGTTGGCATCGCGGCTGGGTATTGGCGCTGTGTTGGGATATTTGCTGGCAGGGATTGCAATTGGCCCGTGGGGACTGGGGTTTATTAGCGACGTCGATGAGATCCTCCATTTTTCAGAGCTCGGCGTGGTATTCCTGATGTTTATCATCGGCCTGGAGTTGAATCCCTCCAAGCTTTGGCAACTGCGGCGTTCGATTTTTGGCGTAGGCGCGGCACAGGTGCTGTTAAGCGCGGCGTTGCTGGCGGGATTATTGATGCTGACGGATTTCGCCTGGCAGGCGGCAGTGGTCGGTGGCATTGGCCTTGCGATGTCTTCAACTGCAATGGCGTTGCAATTGATGCGTGAGAAAGGGATGAATCGCAGCGAATCCGGCCAGTTAGGTTTCTCGGTGTTACTGTTTCAGGATCTGGCGGTGATCCCGGCACTGGCGTTAGTGCCGTTGTTGGCGGGGTCAGCAGATGAACATTTCGACTGGATGAAAATCGGCATGAAGGTGCTGGCGTTTGTCGGCATGCTGATTGGCGGGCGCTATTTACTGCGTCCGGTATTCCGCTTTATTGCAGCTTCTGGCGTGCGGGAAGTGTTCACCGCCGCGACGCTGCTGCTGGTGTTGGGTTCCGCATTGTTTATGGATGCGCTGGGACTGTCGATGGCGCTCGGTACGTTTATTGCAGGCGTGCTGCTGGCGGAAAGTGAATATCGCCATGAACTGGAAACGGCAATCGATCCGTTTAAGGGGTTGCTGCTCGGGCTATTTTTTATCTCGGTCGGGATGTCGCTCAACCTTGGGGTGCTTTATACCCATCTGTTGTGGGTAGTGATAAGCGTGGTTGTGCTGGTGGCGGTGAAAATTCTCGTGCTGTATCTACTGGCGCGACTGTATGGCGTGCGTAGCTCAGAGCGAATGCAGTTTGCTGGTGTATTGAGTCAGGGTGGTGAGTTTGCCTTTGTACTCTTTTCTACCGCTTCTTCACAACGCTTATTCCAGGGCGACCAGATGGCGCTGTTGCTGGTGACGGTGACGCTTTCCATGATGACCACGCCGCTGCTGATGAAGCTGGTGGATAAATGGCTATCCCGCCAGTTTAACGGACCGGAAGAAGAAGACGAAAAACCGTGGGTCAACGATGATAAACCGCAGGTCATTGTCGTGGGCTTTGGGCGTTTTGGTCAGGTGATTGGTCGTTTGCTGATGGCAAATAAAATGCGCATTACTGTGCTGGAGCGGGATATCAGCGCTGTTAACCTGATGCGTAAATATGGCTACAAAGTTTATTACGGCGACGCCACGCAGGTAGATCTTTTACGTTCTGCGGGTGCAGAGGCCGCAGAGTCTATTGTCATTACCTGTAACGAGCCGGAAGACACCATGAAGCTGGTGGAGATTTGCCAGCAACACTTCCCGCATTTGCATATTCTTGCGCGAGCACGCGGACGTGTGGAAGCGCATGAGTTATTACAGGCAGGGGTGACGCAGTTTTCCCGTGAGACATTCTCCAGTGCGTTAGAGCTGGGGCGCAAAACGCTGGTTACGCTTGGGATGCACCCGCATCAGGCACAGCGGGCGCAGCTGCATTTTCGTCGCCTGGATATGCGTATGCTGCGGGAGCTTATCCCGATGCATGCCGATACCGTACAAATTTCTCGCGCCAGGGAAGCCCGACGCGAACTGGAAGAGATTTTCCAGCGTGAGATGCAACAAGAACGACGCCAGCTGGACGGCTGGGATGAATTTGAGTAGAGGGTAAAGATGGCAATCCGAAAACGTTTTATCGCGGGCGCAAAATGCCCGGCCTGTCAGGCGCAAGATTCCATGGCGATGTGGCGCGAAAATAATATTGATATTGTTGAATGTGTTAAGTGTGGACACCAGATGCGTGAAGTCGATAAAGAAGCCCGCGATCACGTTCGCAAAGATGAACAAGTGATCGGGATTTTTCATCCGGACTAGCGATATGCGCCGAGTTTTTTTAAGCTAGTGAGTACACGGCTGCAGAATTCCGCTACAATCTGCGCCACTATTCTTCCCATGCTCAGGAGATATCATGAAAGTAGCAAAAGACCTGGTGGTCAGCCTGGCCTATCAGGTACGTACAGAAGACGGTGTGTTGGTTGATGAGTCTCCGGTGAGTGCGCCGCTGGACTATCTGCATGGTCACGGTTCCCTGATCTCTGGCCTGGAAACAGCGCTGGAAGGTCATGAAGTTGGCGACAAATTTGATGTCGCTGTTGGCGCGAACGACGCTTACGGTCAGTACGACGAAAACCTGGTGCAGCGCGTTCCTAAAGACGTATTTATGGGCGTTGATGAACTGCAGGTAGGTATGCGTTTCCTGGCTGAAACCGACCAGGGTCCAGTACCGGTTGAAATTACTGCGGTTGAAGACGATCACGTTGTGGTTGACGGTAACCACATGCTGGCTGGTCAGAATCTGAAATTCAACGTTGAAGTTGTGGCGATTCGCGAAGCGACTGAAGAAGAACTGGCTCATGGTCACGTTCACGGTGCGCACGATCATCACCACGATCACGACCACGACGGTTGCTGCGGCGGTCATGGCCACGATCACGGTCATGAACACGGTGGCGAAGGCTGCTGTGGCGGTAAAGGTAACGGCGGTTGCGGTTGCCACTAATACCGAAAAAGTGACAAAAAAGCGGGGAATCCCCGCTTTTTTTACGCCTCAATAATGCGGCGGTGGCGTTTCTTCAGCCTGCGACGCGATGTTCGACGGCTGGCTGGCTTTTAACTTCTCGGTCAGCAGACGCAGATGATCGCGCAGTTTCGCCATCTCCATTTCATGAGCGGTCACCGTGACGTTCAGTTCTTCAATGGTGATTTCCTGAAAAGCCAGCCGGCTCTCCAGTTCTGCCAGGCGTGCTTCCAAAGTTAAATCCTGCATGATTCACCTCTTTTGTCGAATGGTCGCCGCGGATTCTACTTAACTTTGCTGCCCGAGACAGCACTCATTTCGCAGTCATCGAAACTAATTTAAACAAAAAGAGTCTGAAAATAGATGATAATAGGGCGTATCTGTATGTAGATTTGTTCGACAACGTTTTATAGTACCTTTCTGATAATAGTTAACCCAGGGGTGAGATGCCCCGATCCTGGAGATATGGATGAAATCACTGTTTAAAGTAACGCTGCTGGCGACCACAATGGCCGTTGCCCTGCATGCACCAATCACTTTTGCTGCCGAAGCGGCGAAACCAACTGCAACTGCTGACAGCAAAGCAGCGTTCAAAAATGACGATCAGAAATCAGCTTACGCGCTGGGTGCTTCGCTCGGTCGTTACATGGACAATTCTCTGAAAGAACAAGAAAAGCTGGGCATCAAACTGGATAAAGATCAGCTAATCGCGGGTGTTCAGGATGCATTTGCTGATAAAAGCAAACTCTCCGATCAAGAGATCGAACAGACTCTGCAAGCGTTTGAAGCACGCGTGAAGTCCTCCGCTCAGGCGAAGATGGAAAAAGATGCTGCTGATAACGAAGCGAAAGGTAAAGAGTACCGCGAGAAATTTGCCAAAGAGAAAGGTGTAAAAACCTCTTCAACTGGCCTGGTTTATCAGGTAGTAGAAGCCGGTAAAGGCGAAGCACCGAAAGACAGCGATACTGTAGTGGTGAACTACAAAGGTACGCTGATCGACGGTAAAGAGTTCGATAACTCATACACCCGTGGTGAACCGCTCTCGTTCCGTCTGGACGGCGTGATCCCTGGCTGGACTGAAGGTCTGAAGAACATCAAGAAAGGCGGTAAGATCAAACTGGTTATTCCACCAGAGCTGGCTTACGGCAAAGCGGGCGTTCCGGGGATCCCACCGAACTCTACTCTGGTATTTGACGTAGAACTGCTGGACGTGAAACCAGCACCGAAGGCTGATACGAAGCCAGAAGCAGATGCTAAAGCAGCAGATTCTGCTAAAAAATAAGCATTAAAAACCGCCGCCTGACCAGGCGGCGGTTTTTTTATTGCAGGCCGGATATAATTAGTGCTGGAAAGCGGAACCTCCGCTGTATTAATTTAATTACCCGCATCATTAATGAGCCTGCCCTGAAAAGTTAACGACAGGCTCCTGAAAAGGAGTGTTTTTTTTCATGTCCAGGTCGCTTTTAACCAACGAAACCAGTGAGTTGGATTTACTGGATCAACGTCCTTTCGACCAGACCGATTTTGATATTCTGAAATCCTACGAAGCGGTGGTGGACGGGTTAGCGATGCTCATTGGTTCCCACTGTGAAATCGTTTTGCACTCTTTGCAGGATTTAAAATGTTCAGCCATTCGTATTGCCAACGGCGAACATACAGGCCGGAAGATTGGCTCGCCAATTACCGATCTGGCACTGCGTATGCTGCACGACATGACGGGAGCGGATAGCAGCGTTTCTAAATGCTACTTTACTCGCGCCAAAAGCGGCGTATTAATGAAGTCCCTGACCATCGCGATTCGTAACCGCGAACAGCGTGTAATTGGTCTGCTGTGCATCAATATGAATCTTGATGTTCCCTTCTCGCAGATTATGAGCACTTTTGTGCCGCCAGAAACCCCGGACGTCGGTTCAAGTGTCAACTTTGCGTCTTCGGTTGAAGATCTGGTTACCCAAACACTGGAGTTCACCATTGAAGAAGTGAACGCCGATCGTAATGTTTCTAATAACGCCAAAAATCGTCAAATCGTGTTGAATCTTTACGAGAAAGGCATTTTCGATATCAAAGATGCGATCAACCAGGTTGCTGATCGTCTCAACATCTCCAAACATACTGTTTATCTCTATATCCGTCAGTTCAAGAGCGGTGATTTCCAGGGGCAAGATAAGTAATGCGTTTTGCCATCGTGGTGACCGGGCCAGCATACGGAACGCAACAGGCGAGTAGTGCTTTTCAGTTTGCACAGGCGCTGATAGCAGAAGGCCATGAGTTGAGTAGCGTCTTTTTCTACCGGGAAGGGGTCTATAACGCTAACCAATTGACCTCACCGGCAAGCGACGAATTTGACCTTGTGCGCGGCTGGCAACAGTTGAATGCGCAACATGGCGTGGCACTGAATATCTGCGTAGCGGCAGCGTTGCGCCGCGGTATCGTCGATGAAACTGAAGCAGGAAGACTGGGGCTGGCCTCGTCAAACCTTCAGCCGGGATTTACCTTAAGCGGACTTGGCGCTCTGGCAGAAGCCTCGCTAACCTGTGACAGGGTGGTACAGTTCTGATGAAACGAATAGCGTTTGTCTTTTCTACTGCGCCTCATGGCACCGCGGCTGGTCGCGAGGGATTAGATGCTTTACTGGCAACTTCCGCTTTAACTGACGATCTGGCCGTCTTCTTTATCGCCGATGGCGTTTTTCAGCTTCTGCCAGGACAAAAGCCCGATGCCGTGCTGGCGCGTGATTACATTGCCACTTTTAAATTGCTGGGTCTGTATGACATTGAACAGTGCTGGGTTTGTGCGGCTTCTCTGCGCGAACGAGGGTTAGATCCGCAGACACCTTTTGTTGTCGAAGCCACGCCGCTCGAAGCAGATGCCTTACGGCGCGAACTCGCCAACTACGATGTTATTTTGAAATTTTGAGGCGTACATGTTGCACACATTACATCGCTCACCCTGGCTGACAGATTTTGCTGCGCTGCTGCGTCTGCTCAGTGAGGGAGACGAACTGCTGTTATTGCAGGATGGCGTAACTGCCGCAGTTGACGGCAACCGCTACCTTGAAAGTCTGCGTAATGCCCCCATTAAGGTTTATGCCCTGAACGAAGACCTCATTGCCCGCGGCTTGACTGCTCAAATTTCGAACGATATCATCCCAATTGACTATACTGATTTCGTCAGACTTACGGTTAAGCACACCAGCCAGATGGCCTGGTGACGGCGGGATCGTTGTATATTTCTTGACACCTTTTCGACACCGCCCTAAAATTCGGCGTCCTCATATTGTGTGAGGACGTTTTATTACGTGTTTACGAAGCAAAAGCTAAAACCAGGAGCTATTTAATGGCAACAGTTAACCAGCTGGTACGCAAACCACGTGCTCGCAAAGTTGCGAAAAGCAACGTGCCTGCGCTGGAAGCATGCCCGCAAAAACGTGGCGTATGTACCCGTGTATATACTACCACCCCTAAAAAACCGAACTCCGCACTGCGTAAAGTATGCCGTGTTCGTCTGACTAACGGTTTCGAAGTGACTTCCTACATCGGTGGTGAAGGTCACAACCTGCAGGAGCACTCCGTGATCCTGATCCGTGGCGGTCGTGTTAAAGACCTCCCGGGTGTTCGTTACCACACCGTACGTGGTGCGCTTGACTGCTCCGGCGTTAAAGACCGTAAGCAGGCTCGTTCCAAGTATGGCGTGAAGCGTCCTAAGGCTTAATGGTTCTCCGTTAAGTAAGGCCAAACGTTTTAACTTAAATGTCAAACTAAACTCGTAGAGTTTTGGACAATCCTGAATTAACAACGGAGTATTTCCATGCCACGTCGTCGCGTCATTGGTCAGCGTAAAATTCTGCCGGATCCGAAGTTCGGATCAGAACTGCTGGCTAAATTTGTAAATATCCTGATGGTAGATGGTAAAAAATCTACTGCTGAATCTATCGTATACAGCGCGCTGGAGACCCTGGCTCAGCGCTCTGGTAAATCTGAACTGGAAGCATTCGAAGTAGCTCTCGAAAACGTGCGCCCGACTGTAGAAGTTAAGTCTCGCCGCGTTGGTGGTTCTACTTATCAGGTGCCAGTTGAAGTCCGTCCGGTTCGTCGTAATGCTCTAGCAATGCGTTGGATCGTTGAAGCTGCTCGTAAACGCGGTGATAAATCCATGGCTCTGCGCCTGGCGAACGAACTTTCCGATGCTGCAGAAAACAAAGGTACTGCAGTTAAGAAACGTGAAGACGTTCACCGTATGGCCGAAGCCAACAAGGCGTTCGCACACTACCGTTGGTAATCCCTTCGGAGTTTTAGTCACCAGGCGGGCGCTTCCAGTAAGCAGCCCGCTTTGGGCTACTTAAATTGAACGCCTAAAAGATAAACGAGGAAACAAATGGCTCGTACAACACCCATCGCACGTTACCGTAACATCGGTATCAGTGCGCACATCGACGCCGGTAAAACCACTACTACCGAACGTATTCTGTTCTACACCGGTGTAAACCATAAAATCGGTGAAGTTCATGACGGCGCTGCAACCATGGACTGGATGGAGCAGGAGCAGGAACGTGGTATTACCATCACTTCCGCTGCAACTACTGCATTCTGGTCTGGTATGGCTAAGCAGTATGAGCCGCATCGCATCAACATCATCGACACCCCGGGGCACGTTGACTTCACAATCGAAGTAGAACGTTCCATGCGTGTTCTCGATGGTGCGGTAATGGTTTACTGCGCAGTTGGTGGTGTTCAGCCGCAGTCTGAAACCGTATGGCGTCAGGCAAACAAATATAAAGTTCCGCGCATTGCGTTCGTTAACAAAATGGACCGCATGGGTGCGAACTTCCTGAAAGTTGTTAACCAGATCAAAACCCGTCTGGGCGCGAACCCGGTTCCGCTGCAGCTGGCGATTGGTGCTGAAGAACATTTCACCGGTGTTGTTGACCTGGTGAAAATGAAAGCTATCAACTGGAACGACGCTGACCAGGGCGTAACCTTCGAATACGAAGATATCCCGGCAGACATGGTTGAACTGGCTAACGAATGGCACCAGTACCTGATCGAATCCGCAGCTGAAGCTTCTGAAGAGCTGATGGAAAAATACCTGGGTGGTGAAGAACTGACTGAAGCAGAAATCAAAGGTGCTCTGCGTCAGCGCGTTCTGAACAACGAAATCATCCTGGTAACCTGTGGTTCTGCGTTCAAGAACAAAGGTGTTCAGGCGATGCTGGATGCGGTAATTGATTACCTGCCATCCCCGGTTGACGTACCTGCGATCAACGGTATCCTGGACGACGGTAAAGACACTCCGGCTGAACGTCACGCAAGTGATGACGAGCCGTTCTCTGCACTGGCGTTCAAAATCGCTACCGACCCGTTTGTTGGTAACCTGACCTTCTTCCGTGTTTACTCCGGTGTGGTTAACTCTGGTGATACCGTACTGAACTCCGTGAAAGCTGCACGTGAGCGTTTCGGTCGTATCGTTCAGATGCACGCTAACAAACGTGAAGAGATCAAAGAAGTTCGCGCGGGCGACATCGCTGCTGCAATCGGTCTGAAAGACGTAACCACTGGTGACACCCTGTGTGACCCGGATGCGCCGATCATTCTGGAACGTATGGAATTCCCTGAGCCGGTAATCTCCATCGCAGTTGAACCGAAAACCAAAGCTGACCAGGAAAAAATGGGTCTGGCTCTGGGCCGTCTGGCTAAAGAAGACCCGTCTTTCCGTGTATGGACTGACGAAGAATCTAACCAGACCATCATCGCGGGTATGGGCGAACTGCATCTCGACATCATCGTTGACCGTATGAAGCGTGAATTCAACGTTGAAGCGAACGTAGGTAAACCGCAGGTTGCTTACCGTGAAACTATCCGCCAGAAAGTTACCGATGTTGAAGGTAAACACGCGAAACAGTCTGGTGGTCGTGGTCAGTATGGTCATGTTGTTATCGACATGTACCCGCTGGAGCCGGGTTCAAACCCGAAAGGCTACGAGTTCATCAACGACATTAAAGGTGGTGTAATCCCTGGCGAATACATCCCGGCCGTTGATAAAGGTATCCAGGAACAGCTGAAAGCAGGTCCGCTGGCAGGCTACCCGGTAGTAGACATGGGTGTTCGTCTGCACTTCGGTTCTTACCATGACGTTGACTCCTCTGAACTGGCGTTTAAACTGGCTGCTTCTATCGCCTTTAAAGAAGGCTTTAAGAAAGCGAAACCAGTTCTGCTTGAGCCGATCATGAAGGTTGAAGTAGAAACTCCAGAAGAGAACACCGGTGACGTTATCGGTGACTTGAGCCGTCGTCGTGGTATGCTCAAAGGTCAGGAATCTGAAGTTACTGGCGTTAAGATCCACGCTGAAGTACCGCTGTCTGAAATGTTCGGATACGCAACTCAGCTGCGTTCTCTGACCAAAGGTCGTGCATCATACACCATGGAATTCCTGAAGTATGATGAAGCGCCGAGTAACGTTGCTCAGGCCGTAATTGAAGCCCGTGGTAAATAAGCCTAAGGGTTAATACCAAAGTCCCGTGCTCTCTCCTGAAGGGGAGAGCACTATAGTAAGGAATATAGCCGTGTCTAAAGAAAAATTTGAACGTACAAAACCGCACGTTAACGTTGGTACTATCGGCCACGTTGACCACGGTAAAACTACTCTGACCGCTGCAATCACCACCGTACTGGCTAAAACCTACGGCGGTGCTGCTCGTGCATTCGACCAGATCGATAACGCGCCGGAAGAAAAAGCTCGTGGTATCACCATCAACACTTCTCACGTTGAATATGACACCCCGACCCGTCACTACGCACACGTAGACTGCCCGGGGCACGCCGACTATGTTAAAAACATGATCACTGGTGCTGCTCAGATGGACGGCGCGATCCTGGTAGTTGCTGCGACTGACGGCCCGATGCCGCAGACTCGTGAGCACATCCTGCTGGGTCGTCAGGTAGGCGTTCCGTACATCATCGTGTTCCTGAACAAATGTGACATGGTTGATGACGAAGAG